>JAJZMW010000158.1 GCA_021848165.1 Thermoplasmata archaeon | reverse complement strand
CTCGTAGAGCGCGTCGAGGACCCGCGCCATCTCCTCCGGCGCCACGACGTCCCCGGCGCGGATCGCCGCGTGGCAAGCGATCGACGCGGCGACCCGCTGGGTCAACCCATCGGGCAGCGTCGGCCGACCCCCGCCCGAGAGCTCGTTGAGCAGGTCGCGCAGCCCCTCGGGGTGCGCCCGATGACCGCGGTACGACGGGACGGCCCGGACGCGGACCCGGTCCCCTCCGAACGGGTCGATGTCGAAGCCGGCGTCCCGCACGCGGGGCGCATGCGCCTCGAGCGCCGCGCGCTGCCCCGCCGTGAGCACCAGCGTCACCGGTTCGACCAGCGCCTGGCGGGCGAGATGCCCGTCGGCGAGGAGCGCCTCGTAGAGGAGGCGCTCGCTCGCGGCGTGCTGGTCGAGCAGGACGAATCCGCCCTCGCGGACGCCGACCCAGTACAGGTGGTCGAGGGTGCCGAGGAGGGAGAGCGCCGGGCGACCGCGGCGCGCCACCAGCGAAGGGAGCGGGGGCGCTTCCCCCAGTCTCCGCTGGGCGACGGCGTTCGACGGGGGGAGGCGCGGGGCGCCCGGCGCGGGAGCGGGAGGGACGTCGCCTCCCGCGAGCGCGCCGCGCGCTCGGCCGACCGGCGGGCCGCTCGGCGGTCGTGGGTCGTAGACGCGGTCGGGGAGGCGGGCGAGCTCGGGGGAGCCGAGGAGGGCCGTTCGCACGGCGACGCGGATCGCTTCGGCGAGCTCCGACTCCCGGGCGAACCGCACCTCCCGCTTGGTCGGGTGGACGTTCACGTCCACGCGATCGAGCGGGACCGCGAGGTGGACGACACCGACCGGGAACCGGATCCGAGGGATGTACTCCTGGTAGGCCACCCGCACCGCCTGCGCGATCGGGCGGGACTCGACGGTCCGCCCGTTGACGGCGAGGAAGAGGCGGCGCCCGTTCCCCGCGGCGAGGTTCGGGCGACCGAGGGCCCCCGTCAGGCGGCCGAACCCGGCGAGTTCCGCGGCGAGCGGGAACGATTGCTCGCGGAACTCGGGACCGAGGACGTGCATCGCGGCCTCCCCCAGGTCGGAGCTGGCCGGGAACGCGGCGAGCTCCCGGCCCTCCGCGAGGAGCCGCACCGCCACGGAGGGCTGCGCGAGGTAGAGATGCTCGATCGCCCGCAGCACCTCGAGTTGCTCGACCGCCGGCGTGTGGAGGAATTTGCGCCGCGCCGGGGTGTTGTAGAAGAGATCGGCGACCTCGACGGTCGTTCCGACCGTCCGGCCCTCTTCGAGCGGCGCGCTCGCCCCGCCGCCGGGCCGCGCGATGCCGACCGCCGCCTCCCGCCCGTCGATGCGGGAGACGAGGCGGAAGCGGGAGACCGTCGCGATCGCGGCGAGAGCCTCCCCCCGGAATCCGAGGGTGGCGATCCGGTCGAGCGGGCCGGTGGGCGAGAGCTTGCTCGTGGCATGCCGTTCGAGCGCGAGCTCCAGCTCGTCCGGGGGGATCCCGTGTCCGTCGTCGGCGACCACGATCCGGTCGAGGCCCCCCCGCTCGATGCGGACCACGATCGACCGGGCCCCGGCATCGATCGCGTTCTCGACGAGCTCCTTCACCACCGACGCCGGCCGCTCGACGACCTCCCCGGCGGCGATGCGCTCGATGGTCGCGGGGTCGAGCCGCCGGATCGGCCGCCGCTCGGCCGCCGCGTTCACGGCCCCTCGGCGTCGCGGGCGAGCGCCCGGGCGCGCAGCTCGGCGAGCCGGCGGAGCGCCTCGACCGGGGTCATTCGATCGATGTCGATCGCGCGGAGCTCCTCCTCGATCGCCGACGACCCGCGCGGCCCTCCCTCGGCCGCGAAGAGGAGCGCCTGCGCGTACCGGGGCCCCGACGACGAGGCGCCCTTCTCCTCCGCGAGCGAGATCCCTTCCGCCTCGAGCCGCCGCAGGAGGCGACGCGCCTCATTCAGGAGCTCCGGAGGGAGGCCCGCGAGCTGGGCGACGTGGATCCCGTAGCTTCGGTCCGTCGCGCCGGGAACGAGCCGATGCAGGAAGACGATCCCATCGGGGCGTTCGCGGACGGCGAGGTGCGCTTGCTTCGCCGCCCGCAGGCCCTCGAGCAGCTGCGTCAATTGATGATAGTGGGTGGCGAGCACGGCCCGGCATCGGCCGACGTCGTGGAGATGCCGGAGCGTCGCCCAGGCGATGGCGAGGCCGTCGAACGTGCTCGTCCCGCGCCCGACCTCGTCCAGGAGGACCAGGGAGCGCGCGTCGATGTCGCGGAGGATCTCGGCGACCTCGGTCATCTCGACCATGAAGCTCGACTTTCCCCGGCCGATCTCGTCGGTGAACCCCATCCGCGTGAACAGCCCGCTGACCCGCCCGATCCGGGCGAACTTGGCGGGGACGAACGCCCCCGCCTGCGCGAGCACCACGAGCAGGCCGACCTGGCGCATGTACGTCGACTTCCCGGACATGTTCGGGCCGGTGAGAACGAGGAGGCGCGCGCTCTCCAGGTCCAGCTCGGTGTCGTTCGGGACGAACGACTCCTCGAGGAGAGCCTCGATCACTGGGTGGCGGCCTTCGCGAACGAGCAGGAGGCCCGAATCGTCAACCTCGGGCCGAACGCATCGCCGTCGAACGGCGATCTGCGCGAAGGACTGGATGGCGTCGAGGGCGCCCAGCGCTCGGCTCAGACGATAGAGCGCGGGGGCCGCGCGATCGATCCCGGCCAGGAAACTCTCCCATTGGCGCACCTCCGCCTCGCGGAGCCGCTCGCGGGCTTCGAGGAGCCGGGCCGCGATCTCGTCCAAGGCCTCGGTCGTGAACCGCTCCGCCTGGGCGACGGTCTGTCGGCGGCGATAGTGCGGGGGGACGCGCGCGGCGTGACTGCGACCGACCTCGAGATAGTAGCCGAAGATCTGGTTGTAGCGGACGTGGAGGGTCCGGATCCCGGTCGCCTCCTGCTCCGATCGCTCGAGCGCCTCGAGCTCGCGGATCGCCGCCGCCTCTTCGTCCTGGGCCCGATCGAGCTCGGGGACGCAGCCGGGGCGGAAGAGCCGGCCGTCCTCGGGGTTCGCCGGCATCTCCTCGGGCAGGGCGCTCTCCAGGGTCGCGAGGAGGCCGTCGGGCGGGGTGAGGTCGCCGGCGAGCTGCTCGAGCAGCGCCGTCGATCCCGCGCTCGCCAGCGCGGCGCGCACGCCGGGGAGCCGCCGGAGGCCGTCGCGCAGCGCCCCGACCTCGGGGGGACGGACCCGCCGACCGACGATCCGCGAGACGATGCGCGCGAGATCCGGTCCGTGGGCGAGCGCTTGCCGAAGGGAGGAGAGGGCGCCGGGCGAGGCGACGAGCGCTCCGACCGCGTCCTGCCGCGCCCGGATCGCCTCGAGCTCGGCGAGAGGGTGCGTCAGCCAGAACTGGAGCGTCCGACGCCCGGCCGCCGTCTTCGTCTCGTCCCACGTCGACAACAGCGTCGCGCCGCCCGGATCGTCCGGGTTCATCGGCCGGCTGATCTCGAGGTGCCGCAGCGTCTTGGCGTCCAGGAGGAGGGTGCGCGGGGCCGTCCCTCGATCGACCAACGCGAGGATCGGCAGGAGCTTCGGCTGCGTGGTGCGGACGTAGGCGGCGAGGCTCGCATCGGCGTGGGCGACGATCGGATCCGCCGCCTCCTCGGCGCGCAGGCCCGTCGGCATCGCCCCCGGCTCGAGGGGCTCCGGGGCCGGTTCCAGCCGCGCCCGGGGGAACTCCCGTCGGAGCGTCGACGCGAGCTCTTCGTCGGGCGGCGTCCCTCCATCGAAGAGGAGCTCCCGCGGGAAGAACGGGGCGAGCCGCATCAACAACGCATCGAGCCGGGAGGAGTCGACCCGACCGTGGAACCATTCCCCGGTCGACACGTCGACCGCGGCCCACGCGCCGCCGTCGCCCTCCCGGACGACGATCGCGAGGAAGTTGTGGTCGGGACCACCGAGGATGCCGTCCTCCACGACGGTCCCCGGGGTCACGATCCGGGTCACCTCCCGTCGGACGAGCCCCTTCGCCTCGCGCGGATCCTCGACCTGGTCGCAGAGGGCGACGCGGTGGCCTTTGCGCACGAGCCGGGCGAGATACGTCTCGACCGCATGGTGCGGGACCCCGGCCATCGGGGTCCGCTGCCCGTGCGCGTCCGGCGCGCGCGCCGTCAGCTGGACGTCGAGCTCCCGGGCCAGCAGCTTCGCGTCGTCCCCGAACGTCTCGTAGAAATCCCCGACCCGGAACAGGACGAGATGCCCCGGGTAGCGGGCGCGGACCCGGTCGTACTGCTCGAGCAGCGGGGTCGAAGCGGCCGTCGCGCCCATCCCTTCCGCACGTGGGTCGGCGCATATAATCTCCCGCGCTTCGGAGGAGCGCTGAGGGGGAGATTTGAACTCCCGAGGCGTCGCCGCCACCAGCTTTCAAGGCTGGCGCCTTTCCGGGCTAGGCTACCTCAGCGCAAAGCTCCGCCATGCCCGGCCGCCCGGATAAACCTCTCGCTCGCTCGGCCGGGGGGATGCAGGTGCCGGGAGATTCGCGCGACGGCGCGGACCGTCGCGTTTCGAACCCGGGCGGTCAGCTTGGAGGGCTGACATCCTACCGCTAGATTACACCTGCAAGCGCGCCCCGACCGGCGCCCTTCCAGCGGCTCCCCCTACCTAACCTTTCCCGCGGGGGGCCGTCGCCCCCGGAGCGAGGTCGATGAGCGCGACCCGCTCGAGGACCAGCCCTTCCCACGCGGAGCGGGGGACCACGGAGCGCTCCGGGGCCCCGATCCCGAGCCGGTCGAGGGT
>JAJZMW010000171.1 GCA_021848165.1 Thermoplasmata archaeon | reverse complement strand
GGTCGCGGCCCCGGCCGGTGCCTCGTGGCGCGCGGTCGTCGGGAGTCGGACCAAGCCCACGAACAGCAGAACGATCCCGAGGAACTCGGCGTAGTAGAGGGCGATCGGGAAGGCGGCGATGTAGAACGCCCCGCCGGCGCCGAGGATCAACGCGCCCGCCGCGAGCATCAAGGTCTGCCAGCGCCCCGAGCGGCGAAGGCTGAGCACGGTCGCCGAAAGGAGCAGCACCGTGGCCGGGATCGTGACCAACGAGGAGAGCACGAGCAAGAGAAGGGGCGGGTTCCCGGCGATGATCCCGCCGGCGACCATCGATGCGTCCAGGGGCGTGACGGCGCACGCGGCCGCGACCGCGGCGCAGGCGGCGAGGGTGTAGACGGTGTAGATCTCCGCGAGCCGGGGGCGGGCGAGCGCCCGCGTGGCGCCGAGCGAGAGGACCCCCACGATGGCGGCCGACAGGAAGACGTAGGCCTGCAGCAGCGGGCCCGAGACCGCCCCGGCGTAGACAACGGCCTCGATGCCCATCGCCGCCGCGGCGAGGCCAAGGCCGGCCGTCCACGGCAGACCCGAACGGGAATCGGTGCGGAGGTACTGCGCGACCCCCCGGGCGAAGAGCCCCCCCAAGAGGCCGGTCAGGACGAAGAGCGATGCCCCGATCGCGATCGTCTCCGGCGCTACGGTCATCTCCGCCGACCTCGCCATCGGGGGGAGGAACGGCGGGGGTTACCTTTCTGCGGTTCGTACCGTCGGGAGGGAGGGGGCCGATCACGCGGAGGGGCGGTCGGCGTCCGGGGCGACCGAGCGGAACCGCCCGTAGATCGCGAGGTCGTAGGCGATCTTCACGGACCCGGCGAGGTAGAACGGGCCGGCGACCCACGGGCCCCCGGCCGCCAGGAACGCCCCGGTGATCGGGGCGCCCAGCGCCTGCCCGCTCCGCGCGGCCGTCGTGTAGCCGGCCGCCGCGCTGCGCTCTTCGGACGGGACGATCGACTGCGTGTAGGCCTGCCGCGTGGGGACGTCCATCTGGGAGAGCGTCGCGCGGGCCACCCACAGTCCCCCGGCGGCGAGGAGGGTCGGGGCCGCCGCGAAGACCATCAGCAGCACGCTCGAGGGCAGGTGGGTGAAGACGATCGTCGGGATCAGGCCGATCCGCCGCGCGAGCGGTACGGCGAGGAGAAGGGAGAGCCCCGACGCCAGGCTTGCGGCGAAGAAGATCGTCCCGAGCGCCGACGCGCTCGCATCGAAGCGGACGACGAGGTAGTAGGCGACGAGGCTGTTCACGATGAGCCCGCCGCCGAACGCGTCGACCGCGAAGAGGGAGGAGAGCGCGAGCACGTGCCGCCGGCTCTGCGGGGAGAGCGTCGGCCGGTCGGTGGCGATCGGGGGCCGATCGACCGCCGAAGAGAGCCGCGCGTAGAGCGGAAGGAGCGATGCGCCGAGCAGGGCGTAGAACAGGAAGATCGGGTCGTGGGCGCCTCCCGATCCGGCGCCGAACCCCGGGCGGGTGAGGCCGGCGAGGAGGGCGCCGACCGCCGCCCCGACGTAGCCCGCGAGGTTGTAGGCCGCGTACGCCGCCGTCCGACGCCCGCGGGGGACGGCGTCGGCCATCGACGCCTGCTCGAGCGCTCCGAGGGGACTGACGTCGCTGCCGCCGGTGACGATGCCGCCCAGGAGGAGCGCGACGAGGAGGAGGGCCGGGACCGTGAGCGCCCCCCACAGGGCGAGCCCGCCGATCCCCACGAACCCCGCCTCGACGTAGAGGACGCGACGGCGCGCCCACCGCCGCTCCCAGCGGGGAAGCAGGATCGACCCGGCCGAGCCACCGGCCATCGCCAGCCCGAGGAGGAGCCCGATCGCGAGGTCGGAGTACCCCGCGGAGGCGAGGTCCACCGCGATGACGATCGACAGCGCTCCCGCCCCGAGACCGCGGATCGCCCGCGCAATCGTCAGAACGAACGCGTCCCGCGGAAGCCGCTTCGGGGGCGGGGAGATCATCGACCCCCGCGGGGGCTTGGCGCGCGAGAACCTCGGGTCCGCGAGCGGTCGCCGGCCCGTCCCGGGGCCGACGGCGACGTCTCGCACCGTACCACGGCCGGGAACCTCGGGGTCACCGACCGAAGGTCTTGCGAAGCAGGTCGTCCAATCGATCGGCCGAGAGCGCCCCGGTCTCGCGACGAGCGAGCGATCCTTCGCGGAAGAACAGGAGCGTGGGGATCGAACGGATCCCGAGCTGCGCGACCAAGGTCGGTTCTCGTTCCGATTGGAGCTTCCCGAAGCCGATCCGCGGGGACCAGGAGGTCGCCGCGGCCTCGAACACCGGGGCGAAGCGGCGACACGGCACGCACCAGGACGCCCATACGTCGACCACGGCGTTCGGGTGGTCGCGAAGGAAGCGGGCGTACCCGACCCGGGAAAGTCGTTCGATCGACATCGACCGGGGCCCTCCGCCCCGCCGGCCCCAGCCGGAACCGGCCCATATCGCCAACGCCCCCCCGGGGGGGTCGCCCTCGCGGGGAGAGGAACGTCGCCTCCGTCGGGATCGGGGGCCGCACGTCGCACGGGCCCCACAGTGCCGCCGGCGCCGGTGACGAAGGACCCATCACCCCCGCGGTGCGGTCCTCTCACGGATCGCCCGCGGCGGGGGCTCAGCTCGTCGCGCGGTTGCCGAGCCGCCTCGCGAGCGGACCGAGGGCCGTCCGTCGACCGGCCTCAAATCCTTCGAGCGCCTCCCCCCGGGGAGGACGCGATGAAGTGGGTGACGAGAGAGCATGCGCGAGTCGATCGGATCGCGTGCCCGTGGCTGATCCGAGCGTTCGTGGATCCGCGGGCCGAGTTTCTCTACGTGCCCCGCGACCAGGTCCTCCGCATCGCGGCGGAGCAGGGGGCGATCTCGTTCGATGCGCCAGGGGCGGAGCTGAATCACTTCGAAGAGGGAGGGGATTCCTACGTCACGTTCGATGCGATCGTCCGCAAGTATCGCCTTACCGACCCGGCCCTCCTGGAACTCGCCAAGATCGTCCGCGTTGCCGATGGCGGCAGCGGGGACGAGCCCGAGGCCGCCGGACTCGCGGCGGCGTCCGCGGGGTTCCAGCGGATCGCGAAGGACGATTTCGACAATCAACGGCTCCAGTTCCCGCTCTACGACGCGCTCTACGCCTACTGCCAGACCGAGCGGGCGGAGAGGCGGCCGGCGTAGGGTACTCGCCCGGCGGCGTGCCGCGGCTCACGCTCGGGTCCGGCGCCCGGGAAGGGGCCGCCGAAACGGTCTCTTCCCTGATCTGTCCGGGTCCCACGGACCATCGAGTGTCGCCCTCGACGCAGATCTCGGTCCGATGGATCGGCGAACGCCTCGTCGACGTACCACCGGGACACGCGGCGGTCGAGCGGGCCTAGACTCGGCGCCACAGCCGCTCGGCCAGCCAGGAGCGTCCGGGGGACGAATCCACGTCGGATCTGCCCGCCTACGATGGATCCGGCGTCCTTGAGTTCCGAGAGGGCCGGCGGATCGCGCGGGCTTGGACGGGGACGGGTCCACGGTGGTCCGGCACCTTCCTCCTCCGTGGCCGGTCCGGGTTCGATCAGTACGTCTCAACCACCGTGCCGGGAATCCTGGAGAAGTCCTCGTCCGTGCTCAGCACGATCGCTCCGTGATGACGCGCCGCCGCCGCGACGAGGAGGTCGATGGCGCCCACCGGCGTGCCTCGACGAGCGCACTCCCCGCCGAGTCGGGCGGCATCGATGGCGATCCCCTCGGTGATTTCCCAAACTTCGAGTTGGGAAGCGAGCTCCAGCGCCTGAACCAGCTGTCGTCCGCCGCGAGCAAAGGCACCAACAAGAAATTCGGTGAGCGCGGGAGCCGGGATGGCGAGTCGCTCGCCGCGACCGTCCAGCTCGCGCGACTTGTCGACCGCGCCCGGCCGCCCGTTCGCGAGGTCGATGCAGAAGGTGGAGTCGAGGCAGTACACGCTATGCCCACCGCGCGGCAACTCGCTCGGCGCGCCGTTCGTCCGCGGCGCGTAGGTCAGAGTACACCCGCTGCATACCTCGTCGATCCTTGGGAGCCATGTCCTTCCACATCCCCGCGAAGTCGGAGAGCGGCCGCCGGGGGTGAGCGAGTCGCTTCACCGTGCTGCTGAAGCTTTCGTCCGACCGCTTGGCGCGTCGGAGGAGTTCGTAGGCTTCCTCGTCGAGCGCGACTGTCTTGGTTGCCATGTATGTAGTGAATACATGTCCACTCTACATAAGCATTCACTTGGCAGCGACCGGAGCCCGCCCCTTCGTCCATGGGGGAACCGCCCCCACGGGTGGGGACGCCCGTGCTGGGATTCGAACCCAGGTCTGAGGCTCCGCAGGCCTCTAGGATAATCCAGTGTAGCAGCGCGGGAAGGCCCCCGCGCCGTAGCTACCCCACACGGGCGCGCGTCGTCTTTGGAGTCCGTCCCGCCGGGCCGAGCCGGGCCCGGTATAAAACACCCGAGCCTACGGAGCGGTTCGTTGGGTCAGAATTTATAGCGCGCCCCCCTCCCGGGCGGGGATACGTCCGTGGCGAAGGAGAGCGGGAACGATCCCTGGGACGCCGCTCGAGCGCTCCCGATGGGCCAGGCGATCGAGATCGTCGATGGCGCGGGACACCGGTGGCACGGGACCGTGGTGCGACGCCACGAGCTCTCCGGGGACCGCATCCTTCCGCTGAAGCTGGCGAACGGCTACAATGTCGGGGTCCGCATCGACCCGGGCACGACCTACCGCCTCTCTCCGCGGGCCCCGTCGGACGACCTCCCCGCCCCGCCCTCCGTCCCGCGGAGCGAGCGCGCGGGCCGG
>JAJZMW010000151.1:4541-4828 GCA_021848165.1 Thermoplasmata archaeon | reverse complement strand
GAGGCACGGCGGCGGGGGGAGTCCGAACGCTCCGAGCGCCGCCGACCCCGCCGCGTCGGACATCCGCCCCGAGTACCTCGTCTGGATCGCCGCGCTCGCGCTCTTCGTCGTCTTCGTCGCGCTCGCGCCGTATCTCTCCTCGTCGCTCTTCGGCTCGGACTCGGGCGAATACTACCGCCTGACGAGCGCGCTCGTGGCGAGCGGCCACCTCCCGCTCGGGGCCGCGTACACGGGATGGGGCTCGGCGTACCCCGACTTCCCCGGCATCTTCCTCCTCGCGGCGGCGA
>JAJZMW010000151.1:1429-4531 GCA_021848165.1 Thermoplasmata archaeon | reverse complement strand
CACGATCGTGATCCCCGTGGTGGCGGCCCTCTCCTTCCTCCCGCTCTTCCTCCTCTTCCGGCGGCTCTATCCGCACGACGGGGTCGCCCTGCTCGCGGCGGCGCTCGCCGCCGTCCTGATGCCCCGGGCCTTCTCGATCGCGCATCCGGCGCCGCTCGCCCTCGGCGATTTCCTGTGCGTCGCCGGGCTCTGGATGTTCGTTGAGAGCCGGCGCGACACGCGCTTCTTCGCCCCGCTCGCGATCTCGCTCGGCGCCTTGATCGTCACGCACCATCTGTCGATGTTCTTCTTCCTCCTCAGCGCGCTCGGGGGCCTCCTCTTCCTCGAGCTCTGGCGTCCCGGCCTCTGGAGCCGGCGGTTCCCCACGCGGGAGCTCGCCCTGGTCGCCGCCGCGGGGACGGCGACCCTCTTCTACTGGTTCTACGGGACGCATACGTTCGTGCGGGCGGTCATCGCTCCGGGGCTCGGAAGCGATCCGCTCGTCGGCTTCCTCCCGCTCGAGGGGGCGCTCCTCGCCGCGGTCGTCGTCGCGGGCCTCCTCATCGCGGCGCGCCGTCGCCGCTTCGTCCCCCGGCGCGCCTGGGTCCGCCTGCCCAGCGACCGCTCCTGGGCCCGGGACGCGATCGTGATCGGCGCCGTCGCCTTCGCGGGGGTGGCGACCGTCCTCGTCGTGCCGTTGCCGGGGACGACCCAGCTGACGACGCCCGCGGGGATCCTCTGGTTCGTCCCCGTCTTCGCGGTCGGGATCGCCTGCGCCGGCAGCCGTCGCGCGCCGACCGTCGCCCGGCTCGGTCCGTGGGGCGCGGCGTGGGGAGCCGCCCTCGGCGTCGGCGCGGCGCTCACGCTCGTCGCCGCCCAGGCGGCGAGCGGCACCTCGATCGTGGAGGCGATCCCGGCGTCGCGCTTCGTCGAATACCTTCTCATCCCGGTCGCCTTCTTGGCGGCGATCGGGATCGCGCGGTTCGCGGCGCGGGCCGGCGATCGGGCCGGCCGCAAGGCCCTCGTCGCCGTGGCGATCGGCGCCGTCGTGCTGATCGCAGCGAACGCGGCGATCGTCTATCCCCCGCAGGCCGACTTCGGCGGGTTCGAAGAGGGCTACACGGTCGCCGACTCGGGCCTGTGGATGTGGTCCGGCCTCGGGATCCCGCACGCCGCCGCGATCGCGAGCGACCATCGGCTCAGCTCGGCGATCTTCGGTTTCTCCGGCCAGCAAGCGACGTGGGATTCGACCCCCGCCCTGTTCACCGGATCCAACTGGTCGGCGGCCCGCGCCGAGCTCGCCAGCTCTCCCGCGCCGTACGCCCTCCACGCCATCGACTACGTGGTGATCGATTCGGTGATGTACACGGGCGTGGCGCTCAACCCGTCGCAGGCGGCCCTCCCGCTCAGCCCGCAGGCGATCGCGTGGTTCGGCCAGCTGCCGTTCGTCCCCGTCTACGAGAACGGCCCGAACGTGATCTATCTGGTCGACTCCGCCGAGATGCCGGCCGCGGCGTAAGGGACCCGGGTCCCGTCGCGGCGCCAGAGCTCGATCGGGGTCGGGCTCGCCCGCGAAAGCTCTCCGAGCGCGATCGCCGCCCACCGGAGCTTCGCCCGTTTGCGGGCCGCGCGAAGTTCGTCCGCCTCGACGACCCGCTCGAAGTCGAACCCCCAGAGGAGGATGCGGCGGGCCCCCACGTGCTCGGCGAGATACGCTCCGCGGTCGCCGTCGGTGAACCCCCCGACATCGAGGAGCCCGTCCCGCGGCGGCCCGGCCCAGGAGCCGGCGAGCTCCCCCGAGAACTGCCGGCCCCAGTCGGCCACGGCGGCCCGATTGTCCCCGTGCGCATGGATCACGACCAACGCGCCTCGCTGGTTCGCGGTGACCTCGCTCGCGACCGGGCCGTCCAGATCGGTGACGATCACGTCCGGCACCAACCCGGCGCGCACGCAGGAGGCCGTCGCTCCGTCGGCGGCGAGGATCGCCGGGCGCGGGCCCGGGGAGGCGAGCCGCCAGAGCGGGGGAGGCCCGCTGCCGGGAGCGTCTCCGACGACGATCGTCTCCCGGCCCCGGAGCCGGTCGGCGATCCGCTCCAGCGGGCGGTCGAGAGCGGCGGGCGGGAGCAGCGCGACCAACGCGTCGGCCGCCGCGACCTCCTGCGCCATCGCAAAGCCGAGGTCGGCCCGGATCCGCTCGTAGGTGGGGGCCCAGCGGCTGTACTCCACGGATTTCTCTCGCGAAGATGGACAACGACTTATAAGAGGGGCCTTGTCCCCTCCGCGGACGAGGGCTTCGAGAGAATGCGACCGCTCGCTGAGGAGATCTTGAGCCACCTCCCTCCGCCGGGCGAGCCGCCTCGTCCTCCGGCGGGGTCGAACGACGACGCCGAGCTCGAGCAGCTCATCGCGACCCTCCGCGTCAACATCAAGGTCGTGGGCTGCGGCGGCGGCGGCTCGAACACGATCAACCGGCTCAGCGAAGAGGGGATCAGCGAGGTCGAGACCGTCGCCTGCAACACCGACGCGCAGCATCTGCTCACCGTCCATTCGAACCGCAAGGTCCTCCTGGGGCGTCGCCTGACGCGGGGCCTCGGCGCCGGGGCGCTCCCCGACATCGGGGAGAAGGCGGCGATGGAGGCGATGGACGACCTGAAGGGGATCTTGAAGAACGCCGACATGGTGTTCATCACCTGCGGCCTCGGCGGCGGCACGGGGACCGGCTCCGCGCCCGTGGTCGCCCAAGCGGCGAAGGCGAACGGGACCGACCCGCTCACGATCGCGGTCTGCACGCTCCCGTTCCGATCCGAGGGAACGGTCCGTCAGGAGAACGCGATCGCCGGACTCGAGCGGCTGCAGGCGACGGTCGACACCGTGATCACCATCCCGAACGACCGGCTCTTGGAGCTCGTTCCCCGGCTTCCCGTGCAAACGGCGTTCAAGGTCGCCGATTCGGTCCTCGCCCGCTCGATCCGCGGGATCACCGAGCTCATCACGCGCCCCGGCCTCGTGAACCTGGATTTCAACGACCTCCGGACGATCCTGCGCGGCGGGGGCGTCTCCCTCATCGGGATCGGGGAGGCGGAGAGCGACGATCGGACCGAGGAAGCGATCCAGGAGGCGATC
>JAJZMW010000151.1:0-1419 GCA_021848165.1 Thermoplasmata archaeon | reverse complement strand
CCCCCCTCCTCGCCGTCGACATCGCCGGGGCGACGGGCGCGCTCGTCAGCGTGACGGGCGGGCCGGACATGAGCGTGGGCGAGGCGGCGAAGGTCGCCGAGATCGTCCAGAAGACGCTGCACCCGAAGGCGCGGATCATCTGGGGAGCGACGATCGACCCCACGATGCAGCACTCGATCCGGGTCATGCTGGTGGTCACCGGGGTTAAATCCCCCCAGATTCTCGGTCCGGGCGGCGGGGCGGCTCCCGGCGAGATCGACCGGGTCCACTGACCGCCGTTCACACCGATGGCAGCGCTGGACCGCGTGAAGCATGTGCAGAGCGAGTTCGACGCTCGCTTGAAGCACGTCGGGCACGGCCGCTACGGCCGGATCTTGCGGATGGCGCGCAAGCCGAGCCAGGAGGAGTACGTCAAGGTCCTCCAGGTGACGTTCGCCGGCGCGGCGATCATCGGCGTCGTCGGGTTCGCGATCTACATCTTCTTCACCCAGGCCGGACCGTGGCTGTGGCAGAGCTTCTTCGCGGGTCTGTAGGCGGTCGAGGGCTTCGAGGGCGATCTCCATGACCGATACTCCCCCCCGCCACGACGAAGGCATCGGGCTCCTCGGACCGGAGGAGTCGACGACCGAGGTCCCTCGCCCCCCGCCGCTCCGGCCCGTCGCCCCGACGCCCGCCGCCTCCGCGCCGTCCAGCGCCCCCGCCCCGAAGCCGACCCGCCCGGGGCCCGCGACGGAGCTCTCCTTGCGGGCCGCCGACGACACCGTCCGCGCCGTCACGGCCGGGACCGTCACGACGCTCAGCGCCGTTCTCTCCAGCACGAAGGGAGAGCCCGCGAGCGTCGAGCTCACGATCGAGGTCGGCTACACGTCGACCTACCCCGGCGAGGGGGCCGAGTGGCCCGTCCGCTGGGTCCCCCCCGGCAAGCGATCCGCCGTCGAACTGTTCGCCCGCCGCCATGAGCTCGCCCTCGAGCTGACCCCCGGCGGCGCGATCCCGCTCTCGTTCGAGATCACGGCCCCGGTCGGGGTCCGCTACGGCGACCGCCTCGAGGTCCGCCTCGCGGCGAAGGGCGGCGAAGGGGGTACCCCCGCCCGGCTCACGCTCGCGTGCGTCGCCCGCCAATCGCTCCTCGCGATCAAGACGTCGCGCGGCTACGAGCGCGAGGTCGCCGACACGCTGCTCGCCCGCACGGAGGAGAAGCCGGACGTCGTCTTCGCGATGCTGGTGCCGAGCGCCCTTCGCGGCTACGTCTTCGCCGAGGGGATGAGCTTCGAAGGGGTCCGCGAGATGCTGAAGGGGATCCGCAAGGCCCGCGGCCTCGTCGCCGGCGAGACGACCCTCAAGGAGGTCGAGCCGCTCCTCGTGCCGCAGATCACGGTCGAGGGATTCGTCGAAGGGGCGATCGTCGAGCTCATCAGC
>JAJZMW010000132.1 GCA_021848165.1 Thermoplasmata archaeon | reverse complement strand
GGCACTGCGGAGGAGCGGGCGCTCACCACGGGGCGCACGACGCCGATCTTCGTCACCCACTATCCGCGGGAGATCAAGGCGTTCTACATGCTGCGCTCCGCGACCGACCCGCGGACGGTGGAGGCGACCGACCTCCTCGCCCCCGATGGCTTTGGCGAGCTGGTCGGCGGATCGTGCCGAGAGACGAGCCTCGAGCGGCTGCGGGCCCGGCTCGCCGAGATGGGGGTCGATCCGGCCGGCTACGAGTGGTACTTCGACCTGCGCCGCCACGGCAACGTCCCGCACGCCGGCTTCGGTCTCGGGGTCGAGCGGCTGCTGCGGTGGATCACCCGGCGCGAGCACATCCGCGATACGACGCCGTTCCCGCGCACGCCGAGCCGACACACCCCGTAGGGGGCTAGCGCACCCGTAGCGCGTTGAAGATCACCGCGACGTCGATCGCTTCCTGCAGAACGGCCCCCACCGCCGGCAGGATTCCGCCCACGGCGGCGATCGCCATGAGGACCGCGCTCGCCCCGAGGCCGAAGAGGATCCCCTGGCGCGCGATCCCGACCATCCGCTGGCCGAGCTCGATGCCGTCGGCGACGCGCGTGACGTCGTCCACCAGCAGGACGATATCGGCCGCCTCCGTCGAGATTCCCGCTCCCCGCGCGCCCATCGCGACCCCGACGGAAGCGGCCGCCAACGCCGCGGCGTCGTTCACCCCGTCCCCGACCATGACCACCGAGCCGAACTCGTGGCGGTAGCCCCGCACGCGCTCGACCTTCCCTTGGGGCGTGAGCTCGGCGCTCCACTCGGAGATTCCCGTGAGCCGGGCGATCTCGGCGGCGTTCGAGCGGCTGTCGCCGGTGATCATCCCGATCCGCTCGACCCCCGCGGACCGCAGCCGCGCGACCATCGCCGGGACCCCATCGCGCAGTCGGTCCGCGAAGACGAGGATCCCCGCGATGTCCCCGTCGATGGCGACGTAGCTCACCATGCGGCCGGCGCCCCCCGCGGTCCGCTCGTCGAGCTCGGGCGGTACGGGTGGGGGCGCACGACCGAGCCGGGTCCGCACGAACCCGGCACTGCCGACCAGCACCCGGTGCCCCTCGACCGACCCCTCGACCCCAGCGCCGCCGGCCTCGCCGGCGCCGTGGACCGTGGCCGGGGGGAGCGCCATCTCGCGCGCCCGCCGGACGACCGCGGCCGCGAGCGGGTGAGAGGAGAGTTCCTCGAGCGCCGCCGCCGGGCGCACGAGCTCCTCGACGGAGCGTCCCGCCCCGATCGGGACGACCGCCCGGAGCTCCGGCTGACCCGAGGTCAGGGTCCCGGTCTTGTCGAACAGCACGACCCGCGCCCGTCCGAGCTCTTCGATCGCCCCGCCGTTCTTGACCACGAGGCCGCGCTTCGCCGCCCGATTGACCCCGCCGACCACCGCGATGGGCGTCGCGATGAGGAGCGGGCACGGTGTGGCGACGACCAGCACGGCGAGCGCCGTATCGGGATTGTGCGTGAAGATCCCGCCGAACGCCGCTACGAGCAAGGTGAGCGGGGTGAACCAGACCGCGTACCGGTCGGCGAGGCGTTGGATCGGGGGCTTCCGTTGCTGCGCCGATCGCACGAGCGCGACGATCTGCGCGTACTGGCTCTCCCCGCTCCGGCGCTCGGCCCGGAGATCGAACGGCGGGCCGACGTTCGCCGTTCCGCTGAGGACCTCCTCCCCGATTGCGCGCCGACGAGGCAGCGGCTCCCCCGAGATCGTCGATTCGTCCAGGAGCGCCGGCGACCCGAGGACGACGCCGTCGACCGGGACGAGGTCGCCCGTCCGCACGAGGAGGATCTCCCCGACCTCGACCCGATCGACCGGCACCGGTTCGACCCGGTCGCCGCGGCGAAGTTGCGCGATCCGCGGAGCGCGATCGAGCAGCGCTCGCAACGACGCCGAGGCGCGCTGGAAGGCGTAGGAGTCGAGCGCCTCCCCGCCCGATTGCATGAGGACGATGATGACGCCCGCGAACGCCTGATCGAGCGCGATCGCCCCGACGATGGCGAGCATCGCGATGACGTCGGAGGCGAACTCCCCGTGCCAGAGCCGCCGCGCCGTTTGATAGCCGAGCGGCAGCCCGCCGACGAGGAGCGTTCCGAGCCAGACGTCGTCGCCGATCCCTCCCTGGCCCACGAGGTAGGTGAGGACGGCCCCGGCGGCGAGGCCGGCGAGCGCGACGAACGGGATCGGGTAGCGACGCACGACGCTGCCCGGGCGACGATGCCCGCGGATCGCCTCCTCCTCCGGGAGCGGAGGAACGCCGGTCGCGGGGGTCATCCCGACCCTCTCCCCGACCCGACGGGCGCCCGCCGCCGCCCCGGGACCCGGCTCATGGCGCTCGAGAGCGCGGCCCACGGTTTAGGGGGGCCGTGAACCGGGGCTGACCGTCCGGCGCGCACCGGCGCCGTGGCGAGGGCAAGATTCATACGCGAATGCGTCGATGCCCCGACGCGCTCTTCCGTCGGAGAACCTTTCGTGGCCAACCACACCAGTACCGACCGTGGGGAGCGGGCGGCGGACGCATCGGCGAAGACGGTCGCGTCGACCGAAGCGACCTCCCCGTCGAAGAGCGAGGGACCCGCCCCCGCCAAGCCCGAGATCGCGGAGAAACCGGTCGGCGTTGAACGGCTGACGCACACGGACGTCAACGAGGTCTGCGCGCTCTACAAGCGGGTCTGGGACGGGCAGAAGGGAGAGCTCTCCCCCGACATGGTCAAGGCGTGGGAGCCGTCCCCGCTCGAGTTCACGAGCTGGATGGAGGGCGTGACGTACTTCGCCGCTCGGCGGGGCGGCCGCCTCGTCGGGGTCATCGGCCTCGAGATCTCCCAAGGAAGCGGACGGATCCTCCACCTCGCGGTCGAGCCGGACGGCCGGCGGCAAGGCGTCGCGACGGCGCTGATCCGGGCCACGATCGAATGGGCGCGTCGGGCGAACTGCCCCTCGGTCTGGGTCGACATCCTGGCGCGGTTCACGACCGCTTCCGCGGTCTTCGATCACCTCGGCTTCCAGAAGGTCGGAACCCTCCATCGCCACGAGTGGAACGAAGACGTCCACTTCTTCGAGCTCCTCCTCTGAGCGGGCTCGTCGCGGGACCCCCGGGCCCCGACGAGGGCGCGGGTCGACCCGAGTCGGGCTCTTCGCACCGGCAGGCGAGGGACCGATCTCGCGCCCCGGCACCGATGGGCAGGCTTAGATAACCGACGGTCCCTCGCCGGGAAGTGGCCGCCGCTCGCGCCCGGGCGCTGCGCCCGCACCTCGTCATTCCTCTCTCGATCGCCTGCGTCGCTCTCCTCGTCGTCTCGGGGGGTCTCCTGTCTCCGTCGCTGTCGGCCGCCGGGACGGACTCCGGCGGCGTCCCGGGCGGGGGGCCCGGGAGCGCGGACCTTGCGGTGACGAACTGGGCGGAGTTCCACCAGAATCCTCAGTTGACGGCCGTCGATCCGGGATCGAACCTCACGACCGCGAATGCGGCGACGCTCGGCGTGCGCTGGGCGACCGACCTCTACGGGCCGGCGCTCGATTCCCCGGTGGCCGCCTACGATCCGGCGCTCCGCCAGACCCTCCTCTACATCGGGACGGAGACCGGGAGCGTGCTGGCGCTCAACGCCTCCACCGGTCAGATCGTCTGGGGCCACTGGCTGGGAGCGATCATCCGAGGGACCCCGGTCGTGAGCAACGGGTCCGTCTACGTGGGCACCGACACGACGCCGGCGCTCTACCGCCTCAACGCTGCCACCGGGTCCCTCCAGTGCCGGCTGGTCGTCACGATGCCGATCGAGGGGACGCCGCTCATCGTGCATCCCCCCGGGGGCGTGCCGACGCTCTACGTGGGCACGATCGACGACGGGCTGAGGAGCGGCCCCGTCTACGCGATGAACGCAGCCACCTGCGCGCTGGAGTGGACGTTCTCGGGGTACCATCGCATGAGCGGGAGCTGGGTTCCGGTCTCGTATGCCGTCGACGCCCACGGGGAGCCGCTGGTCGTGTTCGGAACGGCGGACCCGGACGCGTCGGTGTATGCGCTGAACGCCCTGACCGGTGCGGAAGTATGGCGGTTCCAGGCAGTGAACCCTCCCCCGGGAACCTACGACATCGGCGCCGGCGCGACGATCTCCGTGCCGGGGGCCAACGGGTTTGCGGACGGAGTCGTTTATGTTCCTTCCAAATTCGGGATCCTGTACGCCCTGGACCTCACCACGGGGGCCCAGATCTGGGCGACGGACTTCAACGCGGTCGCCGATGCCACCGAAGGCGGACGATCGACCCCGGCGGTCTCCGGAGAGAACCTGGTCTTCGGGTACAGCGGAGGGGTTTTCGATCTCAACGCGAGCTCGGGGGCGGTGCGCTGGCAGTTCGTCGACCCCTCGCGGACGGAGGTCCTCTCCTCCCCGGCGATCCTCGGGCCCGCGGGCCATCAGATCGTGGTCGCCGCCGACCTCTCGGGGCGCGTTGATGTTCTGCGACTCGCCAACGGGGCGCTCCTGTACAGCTACGCGACGGCCGGGTACATCACGGCCTCGCCGGCCGCCGGGGTCGATGACTTCTGGATCGCCTCCTCCGACGGATTCCTGTACGATTTTGGGCCGGCGGGCGGCAACGACGCGACGCCCCCCTCGACCGTCCTGGTCTCCCCGCAGTCCGCCACGACGTTGGCGAACCCCAACGGGATGCTCACCGTGCTCGGCGTCGCGACGGACAGCGCCGGCGTGGCGGGGGTGGAGGTCGCCGTGCGATCCGGAGGAGCGGACGGGCTCTGGTGGGATCCCGCCCGCTCCACCTGGACCCTCGGCCCCGCGGCCGGCCCCGCGGTCCTGTCGCGGCCCGGA
>JAJZMW010000106.1 GCA_021848165.1 Thermoplasmata archaeon | reverse complement strand
GATGTCGAGTCCCGCGGACCCCGAGCTCCCGTTCGAACCGTTCAAGTCGAAGGTCGTCGAGCGAATCCCGACGCCGTCCCGGGACGAGCGCGAGGCGGCGCTGGTCCGCGCGGGGTTCAATCTTTTCAACCTTCGCTCCGACGAGGTCGTCATCGACCTCCTCACCGACTCGGGGACCGGAGCGATGAGCGATCGCCAGTGGTCGGCGATGATGCTCGGCGACGAATCGTACGCGGGCAGTCGCAACTTCGCCGAGTTCGAATCGACCGTCCGGCGCATCACCGGGTTCCCGCACGTCGTGCCGGCGCACCAGGGCCGGGCGGCGGAGAACCTCCTCTTCTCGACGCAGGTCCGTCCGGGGCAGATCGTGCCGAACAACATGCACTTCGACACGACGCAGGCGCACATCGTGCATCAGGGAGCGGTCCCGGTGAACCTCGCCGGAGCGGCCGCCTACGACCCGGACACCGAGGCGCCGTTCAAAGGGAACCTCGATGTGGCGCAGCTCGCCGAGCTGGTGAAACGCGAGGGACGGGACCGCATCCCTCTCGTCATGATCACCCTGACGAACAATTCGGGAGGCGGCCAGCCGGTCTCGCTCGCCAACGCCCGCGCGGTCGCCGAGCTCTGTCGGGCGCACCGGATCCCGCTCTACCTCGACATGTGCCGTTGGGCGGAGAACGCCTACTTCGTCCGATCCCGCGAACCGGGCCAGGAGCGCCGGTCGATCCCCGAGATCGGCCGGTCGTTCTTCGACCTCGCGGACGGCGCGACGATGAGCGCGAAGAAGGACGGGCTCGTGAACATCGGGGGGTTCGTCGCCGCGCGCGACGATCGCGTGGCGCAAGCGTTGCGCGCGGCGGACATCCTCTTCGAGGGGTTCCCGACCTACGGCGGGCTGGCGCGGCGCGACCTCGCCGCCATGGCGGTCGGCCTCGAGGAGGCGATGGACCTCGCCTATCTCGAGCATCGGATCGGGCAGGTCCGCTACCTCGCCTCCCTCCTCGCGCGCGACGGGGTCCCGTTCCTCCGGCCGGTCGGAGGGCACGGGGTCTATCTCAACGTCCGGCGGTTCCTCCCGCATCTCGGCGACGACGACCTCCCGGGCCAGTCGCTCGCGGTCGAGATCTACCGGGAAGGGGGGATCCGGAGCGTCGAGATCGGCGCGATCATGTTCCCGTCCTCGACGGGAGGGAGTTCGCGGGGGCTCGAGCTCGTCCGCTTGGCGCTCCCGCGACGCGTCTACTCGGCGTCGCACCTCGCCTACGTCGCCCGCTGCGTCGGCCGGGTGTACGCGCGTCGCTCGTCGATCGGCGGCATGCGGATGACCTATCGCCCGGAGCGCTTGCCGCACTTCACCGCGCGGTTCGAGCCGAAGGGCCCCGTCGTCGCCTGACGGCCCCGCCCGTCGCACCACGAGGGTTGCATGGAGATCCGCACGATCGTCGTCGCCAGCGACGCGGACCCGGTGGCGCGCCGCCTTCTCGATCGATGGGGGACCCCCGCACCGACGGGGGTCGTCGCCGACGGGGCGGGGCTGCGCCGGCTGGCGCCCCGCACGGCGCTGTGGCGGCGGCCGGGCCCGCACATCCACGATGACAACCTCGATTCCCGGCTCCCTCCCGAGGTGGTTCGGACCCGCCCCGTCCTGGTCTTCCCCTCGATCCACAAGAGCGAGCGGGACGTCGAGTCGCTCACCGTCCATCCGCTCGGGAATCCCGGGCCGACCGCCGAGGTGGGCGGCCGGCCCCGGACCTTGAACGAGACCGCTCCGCGTCGCATGTCCGCCACGTTGCGCCGCCTCGCGGAGCTGGGGAGGTCGCTCGGCCTTCCGGCCACGTTCGAAGCGACGCATCACGGTCCGTACCTCGGGCTTCCGGCGTTCTTCGTCGAGATCGGCTACGGGCGGCGGCCGGGCCCGACCGACGAGGCGGTGCGGGGGCTCGCCACCCTGCTGACCGAGGAGGTCGATGAGGATCCGAGGGACCGCGTGGCGGTGGGGGCGGGGGGAGGGCACTACGCTCCGCATTTCACCGATCTCGTTCTCAAACGTCGGTGGTCGTTCGGCCATCTCTTGAGCCGCCATGCCCTCGCCGAGATCGATCGACCCACCGCGGTCGCGGCGTGGTCCACGACCCCGGGGGCCGAAGGGATCGTCTTCGCGCGGGCCGAGGACGCGGAGAGCGGACCGTTCGCCGGTCTCGCGGGTCGTCTCTCGGACTCGCACGCGCCGCGGCGAGAGTCGGACTAGGTTGCCGCGGGGGGACCGAGCGAGCCGGCGACCACGGCGACCGAGGAGCGCTCGTCCAGGCCCGCCGCGGCCGCCGCGCGCACCTCCGCCGGGCGAACCGCGCGCAGGGCGGGACCCCACGATCGCCAGAAGTCGGTCGGCAGATCGTGGTAGGCGACCTCGAGCGCGAGCTCGTGGGCCTGGCTCGCGGTCTCGAGCGAGAGCGGAAGCTCCCGGATCGCGCTCTCCCGGATGCGGTCGAGCTCTCGAGGATCCGGCCCCTCCGCCACCATCCGCCGAAGCTCCGCGCGCAGCCGGCGCAACGTGCGGGGCCACCGTCGCGGGGCGCACCCGGCCTGCGCGCTCCAGTAGCCCCCCCACCGCATCGACTCGAGCTCGGTGGAGGCGTGGTAGACGAGCCCCTCGCGCTCGCGGAGGCGTTGGAACAATCGGGAGAGGAGCGGTCGCCCGCCCACGACCTCGTGGGCCAGGAAGAGGGCCGGGTAGCGCGGATCGTCGCGCGGGAGCGATGGGCCTCCGACGCGTAGCTCCACTTGCGAGCGATCCGGCATCGGGACCCGGACGATCGTCGACCGACCGCGCGCCGATGGGAGCTCCGGCCGAGGGACGGCGGTCGATCGGTCGAGCTCCCGGAATCGGCGACGGACCGCCGGGAGGACCCGGCTCGAACGCCCCAGTCCGGTGGCGACCAGGCGCGACCCTCTCGCCACGAAGTGTCCGGCCCAGAACCGCACGAGAGCGTCCCGATCGATGCGGGCGACGCTCCGGGGGGTGCCCGCGCCCGACTCCCGATACGGATGGTCCGGGGGGTACGTCGCCCGCCAGAGTTCGATCTCGGCGCGCGCGCTGGGCTGGGTGCGTTCCCGGAGCTGCCGCTCTCGGATCTCCCGCCGGATCCGGTCCCGGTCGGAGCGATCCCACCGGGGATGGAGCACGACCGTCGCGAGGATCGCGAGCATCTCGGCGCCCGCTTCGCGCGGTCCTCGCAAGCCGATCTCGGCCGACTCCGGGTCGAGGTGGGCGGTGAGGGTCGCTCCGAGCCGGTCGAGCCGCCGGGCGAGCTCCCGTCGGGGCCAGGGCCCGGCCGCCGCCGCCATGGTCCGCAGCGCGAACCCCGCGGTCCCCTCCGCTCCGCGCGGATCGAAGCCCGACCCGGCGGGCGCGACAAAGGTGACGGCGGCCCCCGCGGCGTCGCTCGGTCCCGGCTGGAGGACGATCTCGAGACCATCGATCGGGGGCGGTCGTTCGAGACGGAGCGGCGCCCACTCCTCGATCACGCGGCGCTCCGTGCCCGAGGTTCGTAGCGGACGACGCATCGGCGCTCCCGCCCGAGCAGCTCCCCCGCGACCCGCCGGAGTTCCTTCGCGCGGACGGTGAGGAGGCGCTCGAAGAGCCGCCGTTCGAGGCCGGCCCCGCCGAGCACCGAGAAGAGGCCGACGCGGAACCCGGTGCGGCTCGCCCCTTCGTACGCGAGGCGGGCGCTGCGGCGAAGGCGGATCCGCATCTCGCGCAGCTCCCCCTCCGTCGGTCCCTCCTGGGCGAGCCGGTCGAGGACCCGGTCGACCGCTCCGGCGAGTCGTTCGAGGGGGATCCCGTCGCTCGCCTGGGCGAAGATCGTCCACAAGGACGGGTAGATCTTCGGTTCCCACTCGGAGTGCGCGCGCACGGCGAGCCCGCGATCGACGAGAGCGCGGTAGAGACGGGAACTCGGGTGGTCCTTCGGCGACCCCCACACCGACCCTCCCGAGAACAGGCGGCACTCTCCCCCGAGGACGGCGTCGAGCATCAGCAGCGCCGCCGCCCGCTCGTCGTCGAGCCCCGGGGCCCGATAGCCGTAGACGACGAAGGGGGTCGTCCCGGGGCCCGCGAGGTCGGCGCGACGCTCGCCGGAGGGCTCCGGCTCGACCTCCCCGACCGTCGGGTCCTCGCCCGTCGGCGGAAGTCGAGCGAACCTCCGCACGATCTCGCGGCGCACCTCCCGTGCGGCGAACCCCCCCGCCACGACGAGCGTCGCGTTGCGCGGGCCGTAGAAGCGCCGATAGTAGGCGCGCAACTGCGCCCCGCTCATCGACTCGATGTCCCGGCGATACCCCAGCGCGTCCCAGCGGTACGGGTGGTGGCGGAACGCGAGCTGGTAGAGCTCTTCCTCCGCGCGGAACTCGGGCCAATTCTCGTCGCCTTCCCGTTCGCTCAGGACGACCGACCGCTCGCGATCGACCTCGCCGTCGCGAAGGTAGGCGCGGGTGAGCCGGTCCGCCTCGATGGCGAGCGGGAGGCGGAGGTGCTCCCGCGGCACCGTCGTGAAGTAGGCGGTGAAGTCGTAGCTCGTGAACGCGTTGAGGGTGCCCCCGACCTCGACCACGGCCCGGTCGATCGCTCCCTTCGGGTAGCGGGGAGAGCCCTGGAAGAGCATGTGCTCGACCCAGTGAGAGGCCCCGGTGATCCCCGGGCGTTCGTTCTTCGAGCCGACCCGGTACCAGACCCAGACGCTCGCCGTCGGGCTCCGCGGATCGGGGGCGAGGAGGACCCGCAGCCCGTTCGCGAGGCGAAACTCGCTCGTGCGGGGAGAGGGGAGCGGGCGGGCGGGCATCGTGCGTTCCGACGAGGCGCGAGGGTATTTGCCGTCCCTCCCAAACCATTAAGCGGCGCCACCGGCCCCGGGGGACCGTGCC
>JAJZMW010000150.1 GCA_021848165.1 Thermoplasmata archaeon | reverse complement strand
GGTGACGGTCGTCGACATCTTCCCGCCGCACTGAGCCCGCGGGCCCCCCCCGAGGGTGGGCGGATCGTTCCGGGGCGAGCGGGATCGGAAAGCGGGGGACGGTCAGCCGAGGGTGATCTTGCCCCGCTTGAGCAGTTCCTCGAGCTTCGCGTCCGCGTGGGCCGGGCCCTCCGCCGGGCCGGGGGCCCCGCGGCGGGGGGCGTAGCGCCGGGCCGCGGCCCGGGCCTCGTCCTGCCGGTGGCGCGACGCGGAGAGGATCTTGCGGGCCTCGACCTCGAGGCCCTCGAGCTCCCGGCCGAGCGCATCGAGCTTCTTCATCACTTCGCGGCGGGCGCCGGCCTTCTCGCGGATCTGGGCGACGACCCCTCCGGCCATCACCAACGTCGAGCGGATCTCCGCCATCTTCGCGTCGCGGGCCGCCCGCAGACGGTCCATCTCCTCCGAGAGCCGGCGCACCGCCTCGCGGGCCGTTTGCACCGCCGCCTCGGCCTCCTTGCGCTTGACCTCGTGCTCGGCGAGGACCGACTCCCGCGCCTCGATCTCGTGGAGGAACTTCGTCCGTTCCCGCAACCGCGCGATGAGGACGTTCTCCTCGTCCACCGGGAGGGCGTGCGTCTGCTGCCGCAGCTCGAGGTCGGCGATCTCCTTGCGGACCCGGTCGGGCCGCACCCGCTCGGTCGGGTTGATCTCCGAGCGGACCTCCCGGGCCCGCGCCAGGACCTCGTCCAGATGGACGCGCGCGCGATCGCGTTCCGATCGGGCTCGCGCGAACGCGTTCCCGAGCTCCCGATGCTCCTCGTGCAGCGCCTCGACCTTCTCCTGCGGCTGCTGGCGGGCGTCGAAGAGATCCTTCTGCTCGCCGCTCAGCTCCCGGACGCGCCCGACGAGGGCGAGCCGACGCTGGCGGAGGAGTTGGATCTTCCCGTCGAGCTCGCGGAGGCGGTCGCGGTCGTCCCGCTCCTCCTGCTGCGCCTCCTCGGAGAGGTATGCGCGACTCGGCACGCCCGAGCAAGGCTCCGAAGTTCACAAAAGGGCTTGCCCCGCGTCGGAAGGCCCGTCGGAGCCCCCTCGACCGGCCCGCTCAGCGCGCCGCGGCCGGAGCGAGGCGGCCGAGCAGCCGCGCCGCCCAGAGCGCGGCCGGCACGGCCGCATCGATGTTGACGACCGCGATCGGGGCGCAGGATTGCAGCATGGCGTTGAGCGCCGCCTCCCCGCGCCCCCCTCGGCCGTAGCCGACCGAGACGGGGATCCCGAGCACGGGCGCGCCGACCAGGCCCGCGACCACCGTCGGGAGCGCCCCTTCCCGCCCGGCGAAGACGAGGTACGCCGCGGGGCGGAGGCGCTCGAACCTCGCGAGGACCCGCAGGAGCCGGTGGAGGCCGGCCACCCCCACGTCGTAGGCGACCACCGGCCGGGCGCCGAGCTCGGCGAGGACCGCTCGGCACTCTTCGGCGACCGGCACGTCGCTCGTTCCGGCCGCGAGAAGGACGACCGGGGCCCGGAGGAGCCGGGGGGTCGAGAGAGGTCCCGCCAGGCGGACGAGCCGCCCGGACGCGAGGAACCGGAGCGGCAGGCCCCGGCGCGCCTCGTCGCGGAGCCGCCGGAGTTGCCCGGGGGATGGGCGGGAGATCAGGGCCCCGTGCCGCTCGGCGGCGAGATGGCGGACGATCGTGATCAGGTGGTCGATCCGCTTTCCCTCGGCGAGGACGAGCTCGGGGATCCCGAGGCGCTCGCCGCGGCCGCGGTCGAGACGGGCGATCGAGCCGATCCGTATCTCGCGCACGCGGGACCCGCGCCGGGCGCGAGCACTGGTTGGTCGAGCGGCGGCCACGGGCGAGCGAGGGCCTCCGCGGCTTAACCTCGCGGACCGTTCCGGGACCCTCCGCGACCGGGGAGGGCCGGCGTTCTTCCCAAGAGTGATATAGCGCTCCTCGGTGGTCGGCCCCGGTCGCGCTCCATGCTCGACTTCTCGCTGACCCCGGAACAGGAGAGCCTCCAGGACCTCGCCCGGAAGTTCGCTCGGACCGAGATGGCCCCGCGCGCCGCCGCGTGCGACAAGGAGGGGCGCTTTCCCGAGGAGATCTACCGCAAGGCGTGGGAGCTCGGGCTGATGAACCTCAACGTCCCGAGCGAGTACGGCGGCAGCGGACTGAGCGTGCTCGATCAGTGCCTGATCGTCGAAGAGCTCGCCTACGCCTGCGGCGGGATGACGACCTCGATCATCGCGAACTGCCTGGCCCTCGAGCCGATCCTCCTCGGCGCGACGCCCGAGCAGAAGCGGCGCTGGCTCGCCCCGTTCTGCGCGGAGTACCACCTCGCCTCGTTCTGTCTCACGGAGCCGGGCGGCGGCTCCGACGCCGCCGGGCTGCAGACCCGCGCCACGCGCGACGGGGACGACTACGTCCTCCGCGGCGAGAAGTGCTTCATCACCAACGGCCCCCACGCGTCGCTCTTCACGGTCTTCGCCACCACCGATCCTTCGCTCCGGGCGAAGGGGATCGTCGCGTTCGTCGTGCCGGGCGATGCCCCGGGGATCGTGCGCGGGAAGGACGAGGACAAGATGGGCCATCGCGCGAGCTCGACCGGGACGATCCGCTTCGAGGACGTGCGCGTCCCGGCGGCGCAGCGGCTCGGTGGCGAAGGGGAAGGGTTCTCGATCGCGATGCGGACCCTCGACCAGACGCGGACGCCGATCG
This sequence comes from Thermoplasmata archaeon, assembly GCA_021848165.1. GTDB lineage: Archaea > Thermoplasmatota > Thermoplasmata > Lutacidiplasmatales > UBA184 > Lutacidiplasma. The sequence continues at coordinate 2,367 of JAJZMW010000150.1, read as the reverse complement.
GGGCGCTCGCCACGGGGATCGCGCAGGCGGCCCTCGACCACGCCGCCCGCTACAGCCTCGAGCGCAAGAGCTTCGGCAAACCGATCAGCGAGCATCAGGCGATCCAGATCAAGCTCGCGAACATGGCCCAGATGGTTTCCGCCGCCCGGCTCCTGACGTGGAAGGCCGCGTGGACGATCGACCGGGGGGAGCGCGGGACGCTCGACAGCTCGATCGCGAAGTGCGTCGCCTCCGACAGCGCGCTGCGCGTCGCCGACGACGCGATCCAGATCTTCGGCGGGTACGGCTACATGAAGGAGTACCCGGTCGAGAAGCTCCTGCGCGATGCGAAGCTCACCCAGATCTACGAAGGGGCGAACGAGATCCAGCGGATCGTGACGGCGCGCGAGCTTCTGCGTCGCTACGCCTGACGGATCGGCGCGCGATGGAGATCTTCGTCCTCCTCAAACCGGTCCCGGAAGGGGAGAGCCGGCTCCGCGTCAGCGCGGACGGCCGCCGCCTCGATCTGGACGGGGTCAAGTTCGTCCTGGCCGGATACGACGAGTCGGCCGTCGAGCAGGCGCTCCTGCTCAAGGAGTCGGCCCCCGGCTCGACCGTGCGCGCGGTCTCCTTCGGCCCGGCCCGATGCGAAGAGATCCTGCGCGCCGCGATCGCGCTCGGGTGCGACGCGGCGACGTGGGTCGAGGGGCCGAGCGAGGCGGCGGAGGACCCGATGGTCGTCGCCCGGGCCCTGGCGACCGCGATCGCTCCGGGCGGAGCGTCCCTGATCCTCGCCGGCAAGCAGGCGGGCGACGACGAGGAAGGGCTCGTCCCGGCCGCGGTCGCCGAGCGGCTCGGCGTTCCGAGCTTCGGCCACGTCCTCGATCTGCGCGCGGGGCCCGATGGCGCGAGCCTCCGATTTGCCCGGGCCACCGAGGCGGGGACCGAGCGATGGGAGTGCCCCCTCCCGTGCGTCATCGGCCTGCAACAGGCCTGGAACGACCCGCGGACCGCGAAGCTCCCGAACATCCTGAAGTCGCGCAAGGCCGCGATCGCGAAGGTCGCCTGGACGGAGACGGCCGCCGCGCTCGGAGCCGAGTCCCGGCCGACCAATCGGCCCGAAGCGTTCGCCCTGCCGCCCCCCCGGGCCGGCGCCAAGATGATCGAGTTCAAGACCCCGGACGACGCCGCGGAGCAGCTCGTCCGGGCGCTCCGCGAGGAGGCGAAGGTCTTCCCATGATCCCCCCGATCTTGGTCGTCGCCGAACGAGACGCGGATGGCGGCCTCGCCGCGGCGACCCGCGAAGCGACCGGCGTCGCCCGCACGATGGCCGGCCCCGGGGGATCGTTCGTGGGCGTCGTCGTCGGGGCCGACGTGGCGGCCGCCGCCGAGGAGTTCGCGCGTCTCGGAGCCTCGGCCGTCTACGTCGCCGAGGACGCTCGCTTCGCCACCCCGACCAGCGGGATCCTCGCGGTCGCGGCCACGGAGGCCGCGCGGAAGAGCGAAGCGAAGTGGGTCGTTCTGGGAGGGACGAGCCAAGGACGCGATCTGGCGGGACGACTGGCGATGCGATGGAGCGCCGCCGCGGTGACGGGGGTCACCGAGCTCTCGACCGCGAGCGATGGCGGGCTGCGGGCGAAGCGGCCGGTCTTCGGCGGCCGCGCGACCGAGACCCGCGCCCTCGACGGCGCGCGGGCGGTGATCGCGCTCCGCCCGCACGCGTTCGCGGCGGCGACGGACGATCCGAAGCCGCTGGTCCGGCACGACCTCTCCCTCGAGGGGATCTCCGGAGGGGAGGTCGCGGCCCGACGAACGGGGCTCGCGCGACCGGAGGCGGCCGCCGGGCCATCGCTCGCGGAGGCGACGATCGTCGTCGCGGGCGGTCGGGGGCTCCGGAGCCCGGAGAACTTTGCGCTCGTCGAGCAGCTCGCCGCCTCGCTGGGGGCGGCGGTCGGGGCGTCCCGGGCGGTGACGGACGCCGGTTGGCGTCCCCCCTCTTTCCAGGTCGGCCAGACCGGCCGGACGGTGTCGCCGCAGCTCTACGTCGCGATCGGCATCTCGGGCGCGATCCAACATTTGGTCGGCATGGTCAGCTCGCGCACGATCGTGGCGATCAACTCCGACGCGAGCGCCCCGATCTTCAAGGTCGCGGATTACGGGATCGTGGGGGACGCGCTCGCGATCGTCCCCGCGCTCACCCGCGAGGTGCGCCGCGTCCGGGGCCTCCCCCCCACCTGACGCGATCGGTGGCATCCGTCGGACGACCGCCAGGCCGTCGCGCCGGAGACGGGGGAGGGCCCGCGGGTCCCCCTTGACGCGGTCGATCCCGATGCGGTCGATCTCCCGGGCCATCGATCGCGCGACCAACCGGGGGGCTCTACTCCGGTG
>JAJZMW010000133.1 GCA_021848165.1 Thermoplasmata archaeon | reverse complement strand
GTCGACCGTCTGGGACCTGGGGACGTACTTCGGTTCCTGGCCGATCGATCCGCTCGCGAACCAGGTCATCTTCTGGATGTTCGGCCACGGGATCGTCTACATCCTCTTCCTGATCCCGATCACCGGTCTCTACCTCCTCCTCCCGATCCTCGCCCGTCGCCCGCTCTACTCCTACCGGTGGGCGTTCGTGGCGGCGGTGATGTTCGTCCTCCTGACGCCGCTCCTCGGCATCCACCATCTCTACCTCACCCCGCTCCCGAGCTGGGCGATCTGGCTCACGATGGCGATCAGCTTCGCGATCATCGTGCCGAGCGCCCTCACGTTCTTCTCGCTCTGGATGACCTTGAAGGGGGTCCGCTCGTCGCAATGGGAGTGGAACGCGGTCGCGCTGTTCTCGCTCCTCGCCTTCGCCGGCTCGATCCTCGGAGGGCTCACCGGCCCGGTGAACGCGACCGTTCCCTGGGACGTCAGCCTCCACAACTCGCTCTTCGTGCTCAGCCACTTCCACGCGATCACGATCCTCGGCATCGTCGGCGGGGGGTACGCGCTCGTCTACGCGTTCTTCCCGATCCTCGCGGGTCGCGCGTGGTTCTCCTCGACGCTCGCCCGCATCCACTTCGTCGCGACGGCGATCGGCGGCCTCGGGATCGTCGTCGCCTTCGACGAGCTCGGGAGCCTCGGCGTGCTGCGTCGCTCGTTCATCGTCCCGCTCCTTCCCGCGATCACCTACGACAACCTCCTCCTCTACGGCTCGATGATCGTGATCATGATCGGGCAGCTGTTCTTCGTCCTCAACGGCTTCCTGACGGTCTTCCGCGGCTCGGTGTTCAGCGCCGCCGGTCTCTCGTTCGACGAGGCGGTGCGCCGGGCGGCCCAGGGGACCGCCCCGCGATCCCGGCGGGTCCCGATCGGGGACGTTCCCTTCCGGCGGCAGGTCCCGCACGCCGCGCGGGACCGGACCGAGAAGGTCTGGGTCGCCACGGTCGCCGTTCTCGTCGCCGTCGTCCTGGCGGTGTACACGCCGGCGGCGTTCGGGACGTCGAACGCGATCGGGGCGCCCAGCGCCTACCCCGCGAACACCGAGTTCGTGACGATGATGGGTCACCAGTACTACTGGAGCGTCGGCGAGTCGGGGGCGATCCGCGGCTCGTTCGACAACGTGATCGTCGCCTATCAGGGGCAATGGGTGAGCCTCAACGCGACCGCCACCGGGGCGACGCAGGAGATCTACATCCCGTTCCGGACCCAGGCGATGGTCGCGGTCCAGGTCGTTCCCGGCGCGACGTCCTACGCCCTCTTCCAGGCGCCTCTCTTCCCGGGGGTCTACTCCGTCCCCGATGGCGAGTACGACGGCCCGTGGTTCGGCCAGGACGTCGCCGCCCTCGTCGTCCTGCCGACCACGACCGCCTACCCGGGGCTGTCGGCCTATCTCGCGAACGGCGGGGCGGGGGACATCTACAATCCCCCGGTCGCCGCCGCCGCCACGACGTATCTGGTCGGGAACCAGGAAGGCGTGTTCAATTATTCCGTCCCCGGCCCGACGCTCACCGCGAGCGCGGGGCCGGTCGCGGTCCACTGGAGCGTCCCGCTCGCCTCGATCGGGATCAACAACTACCTCGTCAACGTGACCAGCAGCGATCCGAACGCGCAGCAGAACTACGTCATCGCGCACCACTACACGTTGCCGGACCGGTTCGGGATCTGGCGGATCGATCCATCGACCGGGCTCGTGCCGATCGCGAGCGGGCCGCTCCGCATCGACTCCGCCCAGACGACCGCGGCGACGCTTCCCGGCGGGGCGTACCTCTACGGGGTCGTCCAGCCGGTGAACTATTCGTACGATCCGGACGGCCAGTCGGGGATCACCACCGGGAGCCAGACCGGCTCCGTGATGGGCCTCTGGGGGGTCCTGTGGGTGAGCGGATGAGCGGCGCCGAGAGCCCCCCCGCGCCGAGCGGCTCCGTCTGGGCGAGCCCGTTCGCGATCTTCGGCTACGCGATGATCCTCGCGAGCGCCTACGCGGTCGTCGAGATGACCTATTACGCGGGGGTCCCGGCGCTCGCGAGCGCCACCCTCGGCACGATCGCGGGCGTCGTCGTCGCGATCCTCGCCTTCCTCGTCATCGGGATCCGGGCGCCCGCGAACGAGTGAGCGCGCGACGAGCGCTCCGGCTCGGGAGCCGGTTCTTCGATCGGTCGACGCCGCGCGTGGCCCGGGAGCTCCTCGGGGCCACGATCTCGGTCGCGGGCCCCGAGGGCGAGCGGCGCGCTCGCGTGGTCGAGACGGAGGCCTACGTGGCCCGGGACCCGGCGAACCACGCCGATCGGGGGCCGACCCCGCGGAACCGCTCGATGTTCGGCCCGCCCGGGACCCTCTACGTCTACCGCATCCATCGGGTCGTCTGCGCGAATCTCGTCACGCGGCCGGGGCAGGCCGTCCTGTTGCGGGCGGCGGAACCGATCGGTTTCGCGGGACGGCTCCGCGGCCCCGGCCTGCTCTGCCGGGGGCTCGGCATCGCGCTCTCGGACGACGGATGCGACACCACGGATCCGAGTTCCCGGATCCGCCTGCGGGGGCGGGGCTCCCGGATCGGCCCGATCGTTCGCGGTCCCCGGATCGGGATCTCGCGGGCGCGCGAGCGTCCGCTCCGCTTTGCCGTGCTCGGCTCACCGCACCTCTCCCGGCCCGCGCCGGGCCCCGCGCGCTTCCGCGCTAGCGGAGCTTCGCCCAGTCGTAGCCGCGGCGATGAGCGGTCACGCCGAACCCGCAGGAGGCGCACTCGGCCTTCTGGCGGTGGTAGGAGTGGCGGCCGCATCGGCGGCAGATGACGTGCACGATCTTCCCGCCGCGGCGGGAGGGGGTTCCTTTTCCCATGGGGTCCTCGAGTCCAATGCGTTACGGGGCGATGAAGACGATGGAATCCCCGCGCAAGAGCGCGAGGCCCGACGCCGGGGCTCCCGGAGCCGGAGCGACCTCCTCGACGGAGGAGAGGACGAGGTTGAGGTGCTGGTCGAAGGCGTCCAACGTGCCGCGGTAGCTGCGGCCCCCCTTCATCTCCACCAGCACGCGCTGGTGGAGGGTCTCCTGGAGGAGGTCGGACGGCTTCATGGGCAGGGGCGGCCCACGGACCGTTCCGTTCTTAACGTTGCCCGATGGCGGTCGTCGGCCGCCCGACCCGTTCCGACTTAGCCCGGACGGGGCTCCCCTCCTCGATGGCGATCCTCTCGGAGGCGATGCGCCGGGTCGTGGCGGAGCAGAAGTTGGGGTTCGTCGCCTCGGTGAACCCGGACGGGAGCCCGAACCTCTCCCCGAAGGGGACCCTCGCCGTCTGGGACGACGACCACCTGATCTTTGCCGACCTCGCCTCGCCCCGTACCGTCGCCAACCTGCGCGAGCGACCGGGGATCGAGGTCAACGTCGTCGACCCGTTCTCGCGCAAGGGGTTCCGCTTCCGGGGGCGCGCGGAGGTCCTCGCTCCCGGGGCCGACGGCGATGCGTATCTCGCCTTCTTCGCCCGGGCCGGGCTGGCGGAACCCGAACGCCGGGTCCGCGCGATCGTCAAGATCCTCGTCCAGCACGCCGAGCCGATCGTCTCCCCGACCTACGACTCCGGGATCTCCGAAGCGGAGGTCCGCGAGCGGTGGCGCCGATACTACGAGCGGCTGGCGGCCGGCGAGCGGGGCCTTCCCGACCCGGCGTGAGCCCGCGGACGAACCGCGCGATCCGCGCGGCGACGGTCGCCGGGGATTCGTCCGGTCGGAGGCGGAGCGTCCGCACCCGTCGACGCGCCCCCCACCTCCCCTGGTAGAGCGCTCGTTCCGTGCGGGCGACGCGCTCGTGGCGCGCGTAGAGGCGGCCCGGGTGCGTCCCCCGGGCCCCGGCGGCCCGCACCCGTCGCGTCGCTTCGGCGACCGCGAGGTAGAAGGTCGCCTCCGGCACCCCGACCCCCGAGCGCCGCTGGGCCGAGGCAACGGTTCGTTCGGTCGCCGTCGAGGCAAGCCCGAGGCGCGCCAGCCCCCGGGTGTACGTCGTGGGGCCCCAGGGCCCGGTGTCGAGGACGACCGTTCTCCCGGCGCGGGCGAACGAGAGGGCCCGTGCCCATCGCCGGGCCTCGCGGCGGATGAGCTCCCGCTCGAGGCGGAGAAGATCGGAGGCGGTCCGGAAGCGGAGCGAGAGCCGGGGTCGCTCCGTCGCCACCTCGGGCAGGAGGCGGGCCCGGAGCCGGCGGGCCAGCCTCCGCGCGACGGTCGACTTCCCGGCGGCCGACGGTCCCTCGATCGCCACGATCGTCCCGCGCCGCACGGACCACGGTACCCGTCGCCCGTTATTCCCCCGCCCCCCGGCGGCGTCCTTATGGGGCGCGGGCGCGCTCGCCGGCCCGGGCCGGGCCATGTCGACCGACGGGCATCGCCACTTCGCGCGCGTTCTCGACAGCGGCTCGCTGCCGGATCTCGCCCGCGAGATCGGGCGGACGGCGTCCGATCCCGAGGGTGTTGGGATCATGACCCGCAAGGCGCGCATCTATCCGGTCCGCCTCGAGCACGTCGCCCTGCGGGCCGCCCCGCTGCTCAAGCAGGAGGCGCTCGCGGTGGGGGCCGACTCGGCGCACGCGCGCGGGATCGCCGACCACTCGGCGTCGGAGAGCTCGGTGGTGCTCCTCGCGACGTACGCGCAGTTCCGCCGGCTCCTGCCGAAACTCCGCCGCCAGCCGTTCGGGCTCGCGCGGATCGGCGCGGAGATCGAGGCGGCGCTCGCCCACCAGATGCGACGCGGCGCCCGGACCGTACGGGGGGCCCGCCGGTCGCTCGTCGTCGGGGATCGCCCCCGGGTCCTCGGGGTCGTGAACGTGACCCCCGACTCGTTCAGCGACGGGGGGGAGTACCTCGCCCAGGACCGGGCGATCGCGCTCGCCGACCGCCTCGTCGCCGAGGGAGCGGACATGATCGACATCGGGGGGGAATCGACCCGCCCCGGCGCCGCCCCGGTCGATCCGGAGGAGGAGTGGCGGCGGATCGAGCCCGTCCTCGCCGGCTTCGCCGGGCGCTCGTCGGTGCCGGTGAGCGTCGACACCCGCCACGCCGAGGTCGCGCGGCGCGCGCTCGCCCGGGGCGCCGACTTCATCAACGACGTGAGCGGCCTCGTCGACCCCGCGATGCGGCGGGAGATCGCCGCGGCTCACGCGGGAGCGATCGCGATGCACATGCGGGGGACCCCCGCGACGATGAACGAGCGGACC
>JAJZMW010000073.1 GCA_021848165.1 Thermoplasmata archaeon | reverse complement strand
AGGAAGTTCCGCGGCGAAGGGCCGAGCGTGCGGGGGTTCGGGACGACCTGGACGCGCCGGACGCGCATCGAGGTCGGGCCGCTCAATCCGAGGAAGTGGTGGTGGACGCCGAGCTTCCCGCAGAGCCGGAACCAGTACTCGGCGGTGCCGGCGAGGGTCTCCCCCTTGAACGGGATCTCGCTCGGGATGTGCTTGTCGAAGACGCTGATGTCGTTCGTGAAGCGGAACTCGAGCTCGGTGTCGCTGATCGCGTAGACCTCCTTGACCTTCCCTCGGCGCAGGTACTGGGGGCTCGCGGCGGCGGCCTTGGCGGGCGGGGCGTTCACCATGGGGGCCCGAGGGGTCCGGATTCGCTTAAGGTCGACGCCCGTCGGGCGCGCCCGGGCTTCAGAGCGGCCGCGAATAGAGCCCGGTCGTGGGACGGAACCCGCGCTTGTGGTAGAAGGCGACGGCGATCTGGTTCTGGACCGGGAACTCGGCGGTCAGGACGCCGGCGCCCTTCGCCTTCACCGCCTTCGTGATCTCCTCGAGGAGGTATTCGCCGACGCCGTGGCGCCGGTAGAGCGGCAGGAGGTAGATGTCGAGGATGACCCCCTCGCGCTCGGGGAGGTAGAAGTTCCGCTCCCGGATGCGGGCGCGCACGATCCCGACGATCCGGTTCTTGTCGGCGCCGACGCCCTCGGTCGCCAGCACGACCGCCTCGGGATCGGCGATGTCGTGCGCGAGGATCTCGCTCGCCCGCGCTTCGGCGTCCGGCCGGACCTTGAGGAGCGGGTCGAACTCCTCGTTGAGCCGCTTCAACCGCAGCACGAGCGGGACCAGCGCCGGCACGTCCTCGAGGGTCGCCGGGCGCACGTGGATCGGCACCCCCGCCGTGGGGGTCGGGCCGGTCTCGGTCGGCGCGGGCGTCGGCTCCTTGCGGGGGTGCGAGGCGGGGTTCATCGACCGTTCCTTCCTCCCGCAGCGGGTTCGTCCGGCAGGGGGAGCGTGAGACCGCTCGCGCGCAATTGCGCGCCGAGGGCGGCGGAGCGGTGCATGATCTCGCGGGCCCGCTCGAAGAACTCGTCGCGCGTGCGCCGACGACGGGCGATCCCGAGCTTCACCGCCTCCTCGGCCGTCGCCGCGGCGACGTGCGGGAAGAACTCGAGCTCCTCCATCGTGGGAAGGAGGTGCTCGGGACCGAGCCCCCGGTCCTCGGCGTGCCGGGCGAGTTCGCGGGCCGCCGCGAGGACGATCTCGTCCGGGATCGACCGGGCGCGGGCGTCCAGGACCCCGCGGAAGACGGCGGGGAAAACGAGCGAGTTGTTCACCTGGTTCGGGAAGTCGCTGCGCCCGGTCGCGACGATCGCCGCGCCGGCGGCCCTCGCCGCCTCGGGCCAGATCTCGGGGACCGGGTTCGCGAGGGCGAAGACGATCGGGTCCTTGGCCATCGAGCGGACCATCGCCGGCGAGACCGCGTTCGGGTCGGGGCGGCTGGCGGCGAGGAGGACGTCGGCGTCGTGCAGCGCCGCCTCGAACGAGCCGCGGCGTCCGCCGCCATCGGTCTGGAGGGCGAGGCGGTACTTCCACGGGTTGCGCAGTTGCAGGGAGTCGACGTCGTCGCGCTCCGCGTCGAGGATCCCCTTCTGGTCGACGATCGAGAGCCGGTGAGGATCGTGCCCGAGGACGAGGAGCAGCCGGGCGGTCACGAGGTTCGCCGCGCCGGCGCCGAGGAGCACCGTGCGGACCCGGCGGACGTCCCGGTGCGTGAGCGCGAGGGCGTTGAGGAGGCCGGCGACGGTCGCGGCGGCGGTCCCGAGCTGGTCGTCGTGCCAGACCGGGATCGGAAGGCGCCGCTGGAGCTCCTCGAGGATCCGGAAGCACTTCGGCGAGGCGATGTCCTCGAGGTTGATCGCCCCGAACGCGGGGGCGATGCGGAGGACGGTCTCGACGAACTCCTCGTCGCTGTCGATGGCGATCGGCAGGGGGATCGCGTTGACCCCCCCGAGGTGCCGGAAGAGGAGCGCCTTCCCCTCCATCACGGGCGTCGCCGCCACGGGGCCGATGTCGCCGAGCCCGAGGACGCGGCTGCCGTCGGTCACGATCGCGATGGTGTTCCACCGCCCGGTGAGGTCGAACGACGCGTCCGGATCCTTCTCGATCTCGCGGGAGACCCGGGCGATCCCGGGGGTGTACCAGAGGGAGAAATCCTCGAGCGAGCGCACCGGGACCTTCGGGACCGTCTCGATCTTCCCCTGGTAAAAGCGGGCGAGGGACAGGGCGCGCTCTCCGAGCGCGGCGGTCCGCTCCGCGTCGGTCTCCCCCGCGGGAGGGGCCGGGGCGCGGCCCCGGGGCTCCTCCTTCGGAGCGGCGTCTCGGCTCGGGGCGCTCGCCGGGGCCATGGAACGTCGCACGAGCGAGCGGACGGGTATTAACGCTTTGTAACAGACGAAGCCGGCGTTCGTCAATTGACGAAGAGGTCGCCCCTCACGAAGGCTCGCGGCGCCCCGGGCCCCGGTCGAGGCGGTCGACCGAGACCGGGCGCCAGACGGCGGCGACCGCCAGCGCGGCGAGCGGCACGACGAGGAGGTAGAGGAAGAGATCCGTGTAGACCCCGCTCCAGATCGCCGGCGCGAGGGAGCGGGCGGGGTTCAGCGAACTCCCGCTCAGAGGACCGATCACCTCGGTCGAGATCCCGACGACGAGCGGCGGCCCCCAGAGCCGATGACGCCCCCGCCCTTCCCCCCGGTCGGCGAGCCAGAAGACCGAGGCGATCAGGAGCGCGGTGAACGTCGCCTCCCCGACCATCGCGAGCGCCGCCTGCCCCGGCGCGGGGACCGTCGCTCCGAGGTCGGCCGCGTTGCCGAGCAGCGCGAGTACGAGCCCGCTCGCCGCGAGCGCCCCGACCACCTGCGCGCCGATGTACCACGGCGCCTCGCGCGGATCGATGCGGCGGCTCGCGGCGAGGGCGAGCGTCACCGCGGGATTGAGGTGGGCCCCCGAGATCCGCACGAAGGCGAAGACCGGGACGGCGACGGCGGCGAACCAGGCGAGAGCGATCCACGGCTGCGGCACCCCCCCGGCGCGCGCCGCGACCACAATCGCGCCGGTGCCGATCCCGACGAGCAGGGCGGTGCCGATCGCCTCGGCGGCCCAGCGCACGGGGGCGACGCGGCTCACGAGCCCCCGGCGGCCGGCCCTCGCCCGCGGCGGCGATCGGAGAGGCGGAGCTCGACCGCGAGGCGAGCGACGCGATCCTCGATCGCGCGGCGGACCTCCCGGAACCCCGCGTCGTCGAGCTTCGAAGGGTCGGGGAGCCCCCAGTCCCGCAGCGGGAGCTCCTGGAGGCGGGCGGGGCAGCTCGCGTCGTCCAAGCAGCCCATCGTCACCCGGAGCTGGGCCTCCTCCATCGCCTCGCGCGTGAGGAGCTGAGGGGGGTGGTCCGGAAGGACGAGACCGATCTCGGCGAGCATCGGGCCGGTCCGGGCTTCCGGCGCGGCCGCGGGCGCGGTCCCGGCCGAAACGGCGACCCATCCCGGGGGGGCTTGGGCGTTGAAGATCGCCTCGGCCATCAGCGAGCGGGCGGCGTTGTGCACGCAGACGAAGAGCACCGTGCGGGGCCGGGCCGGTTCCGTCACACCACTTCAGAATCTGAAGCGGCTATAACACCCCACTACGTGCCCCCGTAGTGCCTCCGAGCCCCCCCCTCGAATGCCCGTGCCCCCCGATCGGGGTCATCGACGTCGTCGGGAAGAAGTGGGCGATCTGCGTGATCACGCTCCTCGGGAGCCACGGCCCGCAGCGGTTCGGCCCGATCCAGCGCTCCCTGCCGCGGGTCAGCCCGGCGACGCTCACGGGGACCCTCCGCGCGCTCGAACGCGAGGGACTGGTGCAACGCGTCCCCGCCGCGACGTCGCCGCGGACGCTTCGGAACTATCGGCTCACTTCCCGCGGAATGGCGCTGTACCGGCACCTGTTGCCCCTCGCGAGCTGGCTGCGGCAGGCGTGAGATCCGCGCGAGAGGAAACCTAGATACCCCGCGCGCGGGGTACCCTGCCCCGTGACGTCCGCCGATCCGCTCCCCCACCCGTACTTCCGCCCGGCGGCGCGAGCGCGGGCGGCCCGCATCTTCCCGCCGCAGCTCCGCGCGCTGATCGAGGGAGCGGCGCCGCCCCTCCTCCTCGATGTCCGCTCCGAGAGGGAGCGGGCCGCGGCGCGCCTCCCGGCCGACCGCCACATCCCCCTCCCCGAGCTCCCGCGCCGCCTCGTGGAGCTCCCGCGCGACCGTCCGATCGTCGCCTACGACCATCACGGAAGCGACGCCGCGCGGGCCGCCGAGCTCCTGCGCGACCGGGGGTTCCCCCTCGCCGCCTCCCTCGAAGGGGGGATCGACGAGTACGCGACGCAGGCCGACCCCGAGATCGGCCGCTACTCGGATCCCGGTCCCGCCGACGGGCTCTTCCTGGCGCAGCTCCCGCGGCCGGCGACCGGATGCCTGGCCTACCTCGTCGGGGATCGGGAGACGCGGACCGCGGCGATCGTCGATCCCGGGCACGAGATCGAGCCGTACCTCGCTCGCCTCGCGGACGGGGGGTGGCGGCTCCGGGCGATCGTCGAGACCCACACGCACGCCGACCACCTCGCCGGCCACGCGGGCCTGCACCTCCGGACCGGGGCTCCGATCTACGTGAGCCGCCGCTCCCCGGCCCGCTACCCTCACGAGCCGCTGGAGGAGGGGCAATCGATCGAGCTCGGAGGGAGCGCCGCGATCGAGGTCCTCGAGACCCCGGGCCACACGCGCGACCATCTCACCCTTCGGTGCGGCTCCGCGATCTTCACCGGCGACACCCTGCTGATCGGGTCGTGCGGCCGCACCGACCTCGGCGACGGCTCCCCCGAGCGGCTCTACGAGAGCCTCGAGGAGAAGCTGCTGCGCCTGCCGGACGAGACCGAGGTGTACCCGGCGCACTACGGGGCGCGCCACGCGCTCGTCGACCGATGGGTCTCGACCATCGGCTTCGAGCGGGCGACGAACGAGGCGCTCCGCCAGCCCGACCGGGCCGCCTTCCTCCGGTACATGACGGAAGGGTGGCCCCCGAAACCGGCCGACTTCGAATCGATCGTGGCGGCGAACCTGGCGGAGTAGGCCCCGTCCCGGGGGAGGTTGCCTCGCGCGCAACCCGGTTTCTCGCCTCGCACCCCGGCCGTCCGGAGTCACCGTTAAGCGCCGACCCCAGGTCCGTCGCCGTCCATGCGGCTCCAGACGACGTTGACCGGCCCGT
>JAJZMW010000147.1 GCA_021848165.1 Thermoplasmata archaeon | reverse complement strand
GGCATCTAGGCGTCTAGCGACCCTCGCCTTGACCCGGCATCGGAGTCGCTCCGCGACCCGGCCCTCGTGCGTCGGGCCGAGGGAGCGCTCCGCCCCCGGCCCGGTCCTCTGCGCGCGCCGAGGGGCCGGGACAAGTTTCGAGGGACGACCATTCCGCAACGGACTCCGCGAGGAAGGCGACCGGCCTGATGGCGTCCGCCTCTCGATCGACGCACCCGGGCGTCGGCGAGCTCGGCGATTTCACGACCTCCGACCAGCGGTTGGTCGTTCTCTCGCTCTTCGCCGTCGTGGTCGGGGTCGTCGCGGCGTTCGTCGCCGCGGCGCTCTACGATCTCATCGGGCTGTTCACGAACCTCTTCTACTTCGGCCGCTGGTCGATCCAGGTCGTACCGCCCGAGAACACGTGGGGCGTGCTTTCGATTCTGGTCCCCGTGGCGGGCGGCCTCGTCATCGGGCTGATGGCGCGCTATGGTTCGCCGAAGATCCGGGGCCACGGCATCCCCGAAGCGATCGAGTCGATCCTGATCCATCGCAGCCGGATCGAGCCGCGGGTGACGGTCCTCAAGCCGGTCTCCTCGGCGATCTCCATCGGCACCGGGGGCCCGTTCGGCGCCGAGGGCCCGATCATCATGACCGGCGCCGCGTTCGGCTCGGTGTACGCGCAGTTCCTCCACCTGACCGACGGGGAGCGGAAGACGCTCCTCGTCGCCGGCGCCGCCGCCGGGATGGCGGCGATCTTCAACACGCCGCTCGCGGCGATCCTTCTCGCGGGGGAGCTCCTGCTCTTCGAGTGGAAGCCGCGGAGCCTCCTCCCGGTCGGGGTCGCCAGCGGCGTGGCGGCGTTCGCGAGCTGGGGGCTCGTACCGGCCCATGGCACCGGGCCCCTGTTCCCGATGGCCGCGACCGGGGTCCCCTCGCCGGCGCTCCTGGGGGGCTCGGTGATCATCGGCCTCGCGGCGGGAGGGCTCGCGGTCGCCCTCTCCTTCTCGGTCTACTTCTTCGAGGACGCCTTCCGCCGGCTTCCCGTGCATTGGATGTGGTGGCCGGCGATCGGGGGGATCGCGGTCGGCGTCGGGGGTCTGATCGCCGTGGGAGTGCTCGGCGTCGGGTACGGCGGGATCTGCTCGCTCCTCTCCTGCTCGAACCCCGCGATGCTCGTCGGGAGCCCGACGGTGACGCTCGCCCTCGCCGCGCTCGTGAGCCTCCTGATCGCGAAATGGCTCGTCTGGTCGCTCGCCCTCGGGTCGGGGACCTCCGGGGGGATCCTCGCCCCGCTCCTCCTGATCGGGGGCTCGCTCGGCGCGCTCATCCCGCTAGTACTCCCCGGAGGATCCGAGCCGGTGTGGGCGCTCCTCGCGATGACCGCGACCCTCGGATCCACGATGCGGGCACCGCTCACCGGCGTCGTGTTCGCCCTCGAGCTGACCCACGACCTCGACGCCGCGCTGCCCCTTCTCATCGCCGTGTTCGTCGCGGACGGGATCGCCGTCCTCGCGATGAAGCGGGACATCCTCACGGAAAAGATCGCCCGACGCGGCGTCCACGTGGCGCGAGAGTACTCGGTCGACCCGCTCGAGCAGATCCCCGTCCGCTCGATCGTGCACGCGACGGTCGTCGAGCTCCCTCCGAGCACCCTCGCCGCCGACGCCCGGCGGGCGCTCGCCCGGAAGGACGGCGAGGAGGCGGCGTTGGTGACCCGGCGCACCCCCTCCCAGCCCTGGCAGTTCCAGACCCGCACCGATCTCCAGCGGTACCTCGACGCCGGGGGGGACCCGTCCGCTCCGATCGGAGACGTCGCCCGGGTGCCCGAAGCAATTGCGTACCCGGAGGAACCGTCGCGGACCGCGATCGATCGGCTCACGTCGATGGAAGCGAGCGCGATCCCCGTGGTCGCGCCGGACGACCCCTCCGGGTCATCGGGTTCGTCACGCGGGAAGGTCCGTTCGAGGCCCGGAGGATCTGGCACCGGGCCGAGTCCCACCGGGAGCGGACCCTACCGCTTCCGTGGGGGAGCGTGTGGGCGCGGCTGCGCGACCGCCGTCGCCCGTGAGCGAACGGGCCGCGCTCGACGTCCTCGGGTGCCGGCGCCGTTCGCCGCCTCCGCCAAGAGCTCGGCGAGGACCGCCGCGTTCGACCGGGGCCCGTCCCGGGCCGCGTAGAGGAGCGTGAGGGGAGCCGACTCGGAGCGGAGCGCGAGCTCGGCCAGGGCGTCCGGGTCGCGCAACAGTTCCATGCGATAGCGCTCCCGGAACCGAGCGAACCGCTCCGGGAGATGACCGTACCACTCCCGCAGCCCATCGCTCGGGGCGAGTTCTCGTCGCCATTCGGTGAGCGCGGCCCGCTCCCGGGAGATCCCCCGGGGCCACAGGCGATCGATCAAGATGCGCGCCCCGTCGGAAGCGGCGGGTGGATCGTAGATGCGTTTGATCCGGATCATGCGCGGGCCCCCGTCTCGGGTCGTGGCAGAGATCTCCCCGAAGGGCATGGTCTTACCGGCTAGACCGTTCGAGACCGAACGCCCGCAGTTTCAAGCGGGCCCGCGCCTCCTCCCCATCCCATGCCGACCTCCGGGGCGCCAGCGCGCCCGCGCCGGCGACGCCCCCGGGCCTCCCGCTCGCCCCCGGCCCCCGAGCGGGTCGCCTCCTGCCGCCTGCGGATCCACCTCCCCCGGGGGGTCTGGATGCAGCGGTTCTCCTCCCTCCACCCGACGGTCCGTCTCGAGGTCCTCGACCGGCTCGAACTGCGCCAGGGCGTCGTTCTCTTCGAACTGCGGCTCTCCTCCGACCGCCCGGCCGGCTGGACCGAGACGCTCGCCCAGCTCCCCCACGTCCGATCGGTGGAGCTCCTGAGCGCCGGTCCGCGGACGAGCACGTACCGGATCGTCTACGACGGGCCGACGTTCCTCCCGGTCGCGAAACGGCTGCGCCTGATGCGCCAGTTCCCGTTCCCGATCCAGGCGGGGGTCGCGACGTGGACGATCGTCGGGACGGAACCGAAGATCCGCCGCCTGATCGAGCGGCTGCGGGCGGCGCGGATCCGCCTCGACGTCGAAGCGCTCCGGCCCGGGAGCCGGGAGGCGCTCACCGAGCGATTCACGGCCCGCCAGCAGGAGGTCCTGAGCGAGGCGGTGCGGCTCGGCTACTTCGAGGTCCCGCGGCGCATCACGCTGACCGAGCTCGCCGCGAAGCTCCGGATCGCCGCCTCCACGCTCTCGGTGACGCTCGCCCTGATCGAGAAGAAGCTGGTCGATGCCCACGTCCGGGCGCCGCCTCGAAGGCCCGGGGCCCCCGGGGCGGTCTCCCTCGCCGCCGAAGCGACCGAATGTTCATAGCGGGGGAGCCCGTCGGACGATCGAGGGGTCGTCGTGGGGGGGTCCGCCGCCGGAGCCGCCGGAGCTCCCTCGCTTCCCGAGCCGACGTACCGGATCCCTCTCGGGTGGCTCTGGGCGATCCCGTTCGCCCTCGTCGCCGCCTATCTCCTCGTGGTCCACCAATTCATGGCCCCGCAAGCCCGGTGGGCGACGAGGGACCTCCCGTCGATCGCGATCCTGTTGTTCATGCTGCTCGGACTCTACTCCGTCGTCTGGTTCGCCGCGGCGTATCTCGGCGCCTTCGTTCTCGGCGAGTGGGTGCCGGTCGTGGTCGGCTCGCTCCTCGGGTGGATCCCGGGGGCGGGACGCCAGATCATCGTGACCCCGCCGACCCGGCCGGACACACGCAAGGAGGTGTGGGGCCGGTTCGGGATCCTGTGGGGGATCCTTCTCGGCATCGAGCTGATCTTCCTCGTGCTGATCGAACGTGGCGGGGCCCTCAATCTGAATCTGACCGCCTACCATCCCCTCGTGTTCTTCACCGACGAGATCGAGGTCGGCCTCCTCCTCGCCGTCGCGATCGCTCCCGCCGCGCCGTTCCTCGCGGCCCGGCTGCGCGTCCGCATCATCGATACCCTGCCGTTCCCCTACCTGTGGCTCGGCCTGGTGGTGCTCGTGCTGGGCGGGACGACGGTCGCGATCGTCGCGGTCCTTCCCGGCGCCACCCTCGACCCCCGGCTCTTCCTCGTCTCGCTCCTCATCTACGCCCCGGTCGCATGGTATCTCGCCCTCGCCTTCTCCTGGGGGGAGTCCACCGCGCAGCGTCGGTTCCTCCGACGCGCGTGGGCGTTCCGCTCCTCCCGGTTCCACTTCGGCCGCCTCCAGATCCGCGACGAGCCGAGCGGCGAGGTCCACGATGCCTAGGGAGGCACGATCCGACCCGAACGGGAGGCGCTGACCGGACCGATGGCGTCGTTCAGTCGGCTCACCGCCGAGCAGATGGAGACGCTCAGCGAGATCATCTTCGGGCTCTCGATCACCTTCTCCGCGATCCAGTTCGCGCTCTCGCCCCCCGACACCTGGGACCGGGCGCTCGCTCAGGTCGTGGAGTTCGCCCTGAGCTTCACGATCCTCGTCTGGGTCTGGATCAGCTACGTGCGCATCATGGCGAACCTCCGGGGCCGCGAGCAACCGCCGGTCCTGCTGAACATCGTCCTCCTGATGCTCGCGACCGTCGAGCCGTACCTGCTCTACATCGTCTGGTTCGGGATCGCCTACTATCCGAACGAGACCCTCGCGGAGCAGCTCACGACGCACATGGCGGCGATCGCCTGGTCGGTCGATCTGGCCCTGATCCTGGTCATCCTCGGCTATCTGGCGCAGTCGTCGTTGCGCCGACTCGAAGCCGCCGAGCGCCCGGCGCTCGCTCGCGCGATCCTCTCCTACGCGCGCTCCTTCTACGCCTGCGCCGCGGCGTTGCTCGTCTCTTGCCTACCGTTCTTCTGGACGCGGATCTACTCGCGCACCTGGACCGACCCGAACGCGGGGGTCATCGGGCTCGTGCTGCATGTCGAGACCGCGCTCTGGTTCCCGATCTTCGCGGCGGTCGCCGTGGTCGCCTGGTACTGGGGGCGGGAGATCGATCGGGCGCTGGAGCGTACGCCGCCACCGCGCCATCCGTCGGCGCCGGGGGCGGGAACGGACTGACGAGGTGCGGGGTCGCCGTCCGCGCGGTCATCGGGCCCGAGCGAGGGGATCGGCCCGCCCTCGAGATCGTTGCACCCCCCGGGCGCGAGAGGGCCCGGTGGCCGAAAGGCCCCGAGGACGCACCCCCCTCGCCGAGGAGCGGACTCCTTGGACGCGCTAGATCTGACGACCTTCCTGGAAGGAGACGGCCCGGATCCGCCCGAGCAGGGCGCTCGCGAGGCCGACGAGGACAACGATCCACCCGACGAGGCAGACGGTGGAGATCGGCCAG
>JAJZMW010000139.1 GCA_021848165.1 Thermoplasmata archaeon | reverse complement strand
CCGATCGAAGGACGAAGCGCTCCGGGCCGCGGATCGGGCGAGCCCCGAGGCGGAATCCGCCGGATGCGCGAACACGCTCACCGCGACCGACGGGGGATGGTCGGCGGACAATTTCGACGTCCGCGCGGTCCGGCGCCGGGCCGAGGAGCTGCGGGAGAGCGGACGGTGGGACGGGAAGGAGATGCTGGTCCTCGGCGGAGGGGGGGCGGCGCGGGCGACGCTCGCCGCCGCGCGCGAACTCGGATGCCGAGCACGGATCCTCGTGCGCCGCCCCGCAGCGGCGAGCGAGCTCGGGCGGCGCTTCGGCGCCTCCCCCGAAGAGGACGGGGAGCGACCGTACTCCCTCGTCGTCCATGCGACCCCCTGCGGGCGCCGCGGTTCCTCGACGCTCGAGCTCCCGTGGGAGGGGCACGTCGGACCGGGGACGCACCTGCTCGACTTCGTCCTCGCCCCCGACACCGGGGATCTCGCGAGCCGGACCCGGCGCCGCGGGGGATCGTACGAGGACGGCGGCCGCTTGCTCGTCTACCAGGCGATCGAGGCGCACGCCCGGTGGTGGGGCGCACCGCCCCCCCCGCCGCTGATCGAGCGCGCCCTGCGGGAGGCCGGATGCGCGGCGTAGCGGAGGCGCACGGCGCCATCACTTTCGTGACCGCCCTCCCGACCGGAACGGGAGCGGCGGCCGCCATTTCGCTCTCCACGCGCGTGACCGCGGAGGTCGAGCGACCGACGCGCGGCCGCCCGGGCGACGTGCGAGCTCCGGATCGGCCGGGGACCCCCTTGCTCGCCGCGTGCGCGCGAGCCGCCCTGGCGCATCGCGCCCCGGCCGAGGCGTGGAGCGTCGATCTTCGGGTCGAGTCGGAGATCCCGATCGGCCGCGGTCTCAAGAGCTCCTCTTCCGTCGGGGGCGCCACCGTGCTCGCCGTGGCGGAAGCGCTCGGTCGGTCGATCCCCCGTCTGGAGGCCGCGCGCATCTCCTCCCGCGTCGCCCGGGAGATCGGGCTGAGCGCCACGGGGGCGTTCGACGATGCCTGCGCCGCATTGTTGGGGGGCTGCGTCGTGACCGACAACTCCTCGGACCGGATCCTTCGCCGGCTCCCGCTCCCCTCCGAGATGGGCGTTGCCTTGTGGATCCCTTCGCACGAACACACCCCGAGCCCGGGGTGGCTCGACCGCTTCCGCGAGCGCGCCGGGGACGCGGAGGCGGCCGTGGCCGCCGCCCTGGACGGCGATCTCGTGGAGGCGATGCGACGCAACACGAGTCTCGTCGAGGAGAGGATGGGGTACGAGTACCGCGAGCTCCACCGGCGCGGCTCGGCGCTGGGGGCGGTCGTGAGCGGAGTCAGCGGACTCGGCCCGACCGTCGCATTCCTCGCGCCGACCTCCGAGCTCGCCCGCCTCTACGACGGGCTGCCCCGCGAGGGGGCCGAGGTCCGGCTCGCGCGGTTGGAACCACCGGTCCGGTCCGCGTCGGAGGCGTCATGATCCGCCTCGTGCGGCCGGGACGAGCGCGAGGGACCGCCCGCATCCCCGGATCGAAGAGCTACACGCATCGCCTCCTGATCGCCGCCGGACTCTCTTCCGGTCCGGTCCGCCTCTCGGGGGCGCTCGATGCGGACGACACGCGGGCGACGGTCGAGGGCCTCCGGCGGCTCGGTGCCTCGGTCCGGACGGGGTCTCGCGCGTGGACCGTTCGGCCGATCCGGCCGGCGCACCGGAGCCGACCCACGACGATCGATTGCCGGGAGTCCGGCACGACCCTCCGCCTTCTCCTTCCGGTCGCCGCCCTCCAGGATCGCCCGTTCCGATTCGTCGGCCGGGGCCGGCTCCCCGAACGGCCGATCGGCCCCCTCGTCGCTTCGCTTCGCGCGTTGGGTGCGACGATCGAGTCCGAACACCCTCGGCGATCGTTGCCGGTCCGCGTCCGAGGGCCGGTCCGCTCGGGGGATGTAGCGGTGGAGACCGGAGGTTCCTCGCAACCGGCGTCGGGGCTCGCCCTCGCGCTCGGGTCGCTCGAGTCTCGGGCGCGCCTGACGCTGGTCGGGGCGGTGGTCTCCCGCCCCTATCTCGAGGCGACGGCCCGGGTCCTTCGCGCCTTCGGCGGATCCGTTCGGATGCATCCGCACCGGATCGACGTCGCCGGACCGCTCCGACCTCCCGCTGTCGGGGTCTCCGTCCCTCCGGATGCGTCGTCCGCGGCGTACGCTTGGGCAGCGGCCGCGATCTCGGGCGGCTCGATCCGGGTCCCGGGGTTCCCGCAAGGGTGGCCGCAGGCCGACCTCGCGATCCTCCGTCTGGTCGAGCGGATGGGGGCGACGATCGCCCGCGGAGCGGGAACGATCGCGGTCCGGGGGCCGCTCCGCCGCGGGATCCGCGCCGACCTGACGGCGTCGCCGGATCTTTACCCGCTCGCGGCCGTCCTCGCTTGCGCCGTTCCCGGAGCCCGCTCGCGGCTCTCGGGCGCCCCCCACCTCCGCCACAAGGAGAGCGATCGGCGCGCCGAGAGCCTCCGGATCGCGCGCGCCCTCGGCGCGACGGCGCGCATCGCCGCGGGAGGGACGCTCGAGATCGTCGGTCCTCCGGCGATCGAACCGTTCTCGCTTCCCGACCTGTTCGACCACCGGCTCGTGATGTCGGTGGCGGTCGGCGCGCTCGCCGCCCGCGGACCGTGCCGCATCGGCGACGCCGCGTCCGTGGCGAAGTCGTTCCCGGGCTTCTGGAACGCGTGGGCGGAGTGGACCGGAGCGAGGCGCCCCCGATGACGATGCGATGGGGGACCGCCTACCGTCTGACGATCTTCGGATCGTCCCACGGCCCCGAGGTCGGCATCGAGATCGACGGCATCCCCGACGGTCGCCCCCTCGACCTGGCCGCCATCCAGCGCGAGCTCGATCGGCGGCGTCCGGTCGGGCGCCGCCTGGCGACGAAGCGCGCGGAAGAGGACCTCCTGATCGTCGACCGGGGGTGCGTGGACGGTCGATCGCGCGGTCCGTTCCGGGCGCACGTCGCGAACACGGACGTTCGTCGCGAGCCGTACGACCGGCTCCGTACGACGCCGCGTCCGGGGCACGCCGACTATCCGGCGCGGGTCCGGTACGGGGAGGACGCCGACCTTTCGGGAGGAGGGATCTTCTCCGGGCGGATGACCGTCGGGCTCGTCATCGCCGGGGCGATCGCGCGGCAGCTGCTCGCGCCCCTCGGGATCGACCTCGTGGGATTCTCGCGCGAGATCGGCGGCGTCCTCGCCGCGGTGCCGGACGACGAGCCGCTCGACGAGCTGCGGCGTCGCTCCACCGCGAACGAGGTGGCGAGCCCCGACCCGGCGGCGGCGTCGCAGATGGAGGCGACGATCGGCGCGGCCCGTCGGGACGGCGACAGCGTCGGGGGGGTCGTCGAGATCCGGATCGTGGGGGCCCCGGTCGGCCTCGGCGAGCCGTTCTTCGATTCGCTCGAGAGCGAGATCGCCCACCTCGCGTTCTCCGTGCCGGCGGTGAAGGCGATCGAGTTCGGGGCCGGCTTCGCGAGCGCCCGGATGCGCGGGAGCCAGCACAACGACCCGTTCGCCCTCCGCGACGGCCGGATCGTGACCACGTCCAACTCCGCCGGGGGGATCCTCGGGGGGCTCGCGACGGGGATGCCGATCGTCTTCCGGGCCGCGGTGAAGCCCACGAGTTCGATCGCCCGGCCGCAGCGCACCGTCGATCTCGCGCGGCGCGAGGAGACCGAGCTCGTCGTCACCGGCCGCCACGACCCGTGCATCGTGCCGCGCGCCGTCGTGGTCCTGGAGAGCGTGGCGGCGATCGCGCTCGCGGACCTCGCGCTCCAGGGAGGGTACCTCAAGTGACCGACGCTCCGTCCCCCCGGCGCGCGGCGATCCTCGGCGCCGCGGGAACCATCGGCCAGCACTTCGCGCGGCTGCTCGACCGCCACCCCGAGATCTCGGTCGAAGCGCTCGTCGGGACGTCGCGGACGCGCGGGCGCCGACTGGCCGACGTTTGGCAGCTCTCCGAATCTCCCCCCGGCGCGCTCGCCGGGCTCCGGATCCGCGAACGCACCCCCGCCGCGCTCGCGCGGGCGGGCATCGAGATCGTCTTCAGCGGGCTCCCCTCGGGCACGGCCGGACCGTTCGAGTCCGAGCTCGCCCGCAGGGGGATCGACGTCTTCACGAACGCCTCCGACCACCGGATGGACCCGACGGTCCCGCTCCTCGTCCCCGAGGTGAACCCGGACCACCTCGACCTTCTCGCGCGGCGCGCGGGGGGGTCGGGGCTCTTGGTCGCCGACCCGAACTGCAGCGCCGCGGGACTCGTGGTCGCCCTCCGCCCGATCTGGACGATCGTGGCCCCGAAGGAAGTCCACGTGGCGACGTATCAGGCGCTCTCGGGAGCCGGCTTCCCCGGCATCGCTTCGCTCTCGATCGCCGACAACGTCGTCCCGTACATCGCCCAGGAGGAGGAGAAGGTCGCCCGGGAGTCCCAGCGCATGCTCGGGTCGCTGCGCCGCGGGCGGGTCGCGCCGAGCCGGATCCCCTTCTCGGTCCAGTGCGTTCGCGTGGGCGTCCGCGACGGACATCTCGAGGCGGTCACCCTGGTCGCGCGGCGTCGCCCCGCGCTCTCCGAGCTCCTCTCGGCCTGGGGGTCGTTCGACCCGCTGCGCGGCGAGGCCCTCCCGACGGCCCCGCACCCGCCGGTCGTCGTGCGACGGGAGCCGGATCGACCCCAGCCGATCCACGATCGTTGGGCCGGAGAGCCCGCGCGGGCCCGGGGAATGGCGGTGAGCGTCGGCCGCGTCCGCTGGGAGCCACCGTACCTCCGCTTCTTCGTGCTCTCCCACAACGCCGTGCGGGGGGGCGCCGGGGGTTCGGTCCTGAACGCCGAGCTCGCGATCGCGCGGGGCCTCGTCGGCCGAGGGAGGGCCCGACGATGACCGGCCGCGGTCGACCGCTCGTGCTCAAGTTCGGCGGCGCGTCGGTCTCGGAACCGGATCGGATCGTCGCGCGCGTCCGCTCCTTGCGCCGGGCCGGCGTCCCGGTCGTCCTCGTCGTCTCGGCCCGGCAAGGCGTGACCGACCTCCTCAAAGGGATCCTCGAGCGCCCGGCGGACCGCGTCGCGCACCGTCGCGCGCTGCGGGCGATCGTCCGGCTCCACCCGGAGCTCCCTCCCGAGGGGGTCGCCCTGCTCCACCGGCTCGACCGTCTGATCACGTCGGTCGAGGAGGTCGGCGCGGTCGATCCGCCGCTCGCCGACCGCGCGCTCAGCCATGGGGAACGTCTCGCCGCGGTCGACCTCGCCCATCGGCTCACGCGGCGGGGGATCCCTTCGGTC
>JAJZMW010000117.1 GCA_021848165.1 Thermoplasmata archaeon | reverse complement strand
GCCTGTGGGTCGGCCTCTTCCGATCCCGGGCCCGCCTCCGCCGGGACCTCGTCGCGTGGATCGGGGAGCTCCGCCGCGCCGGCCGCGCGGTCGCCTGCTTCTCGAACACCGATCCGGATCACGTTCGCGTGATCCGTGCCCGCGGCTGGCTCGAGCCGTTCGCGCCGGCGATCCTCTCCTACCGCATCGGGGCGGTCAAACCCGCCCGCCGCGCCTTCGACCGCGCCCGGCGGGCGCTCCGTCGGCGGGGCTCCGAGATCTTCTTCCTGGACGATCGGGCGGAGAACGCCGCGGCCGCCCGGCGGGCCGGCTGGAGCGCCGTGCGGTTCGTCTCGACCGCCCAGGCGCGTCGCGCCGTCGCCCGATGGAGCCGCGCCCGCCAAAGCTCTTAACACGAACCGCGCTCGCTCGCCCGATGCCGGACGCACCGATCGAACGCACGCTCGTTCTCGTCAAGCCGGACGGGGTCCGGCGCGGTCTGATCGGCGAGATCCTCGGGCGCTTCGAGCGCAAGGGCCTCGCGATCGTCGCCGCGCGATTGATGCAGATCCCGCGGCCGCTGGCCGAAACGCATTACGCCGAGCACCGCGGCAAACCGTTCTATCCCGACCTGGTCGAGTTCATCACGTCGGCCCCGGTCCTCGCCCTCGCGATCGAGGGGCGCGGCGCGATCGCGGTCGTCCGGGCGGTGATCGGCGCGACGAACCCCGCGAACGCCGCTCCCGGCACCATCCGGGGGGACTTCGGCCTCGCGGTGACGTCGAACCTGGTCCATGCGTCGGACTCGCCCGCGTCGGCCGCGCGGGAGCTCGCCCTGTACTTCCAGCCGACCGACTTCGTCGCCACCGCGCGCACCGGGCAGGAGTACTTCTGACGATGGTCGACGAGATCGCCCGCGCCGTCGCCGCCCTGCGCCGGGGCGAGGTGATCGTCTATCCGACCGACACGCTCTGGGGCCTCGGCGCCGACGCGACGAACGCTCGCGCCGTGGAGCGGCTGATCGCCCTGAAGGCGCGTCCGGATCGCCAGCCGATCTCGGTCGCCGTGTCGTCGAACGAGGAGATCGAACCGCTCGCCGACCTGACGCCGGAGCGCCGATCCTACCTGCGGACCCATCTGCCCGGCCCGTTCACCGTCCTCCTCCCGCCCAGCCCCGCCGCCCGACGGACCCTCGTCCCGGCGGTCGCCGGCGACCACCCGACGATCGGCATCCGCGTGCCGGACCACCCGCTGGCGCGCGCGCTGGCGCGCTCCCTCGGCCGCCCGCTCACCGCCACGAGCGCGAACCGGCACGGGACGCCGCCCGCCCGGACGCTCGCGGAGGCGCGAAGCGCCTTCGGCACCGAGGTCGGGCGGTACGTCCCGGCCGATCCCCCTCCCTCCGGGGCTCCGTCGACGCTGGTCGATCTCACGGGCTCCCGGGTCCGCGAGCGCCCCCGGCGCTGACGACGGCCCATGAGCCCGTACCCGGACGACCTCGATCGGTGGCGGGAGGCGGCGCGCATCTCCTCCCGGGCCCGCGCCCTCGGGATCCGGAGCGTGGCGCCGGGCGTCGCGCGACGCGCGGTCGCGGAGACGGTCGAGGAGTACATCCGTTCCCAGGGGGCGCGGCCGTCGTTCCCCGTCAACCTTTCGCGCAATGTCGAGGCGGCGCACTACACCCCGTCCTCCGACGACACGGAGCTCTTCGCGGAGGGGGACCTCGTCAAGGTCGATGTCGGAGCCCATCTCGACGGCGCGATCGCCGACACCGCCGAGACGGTCGAGGTCGGGGCGACGCGCCGGTACGAGGGGTTGAAGCGCGCGGCCGACGACGCCCTGCGGGCCGGGATCGCCGCCGTGCGGCCGGGCGGGGCCGTCGACGACGTGAGCCGCGCGATCGAGGCGGCGATCCACGCCCGCGGGTTCAAACCGGTCGTCGATCTCACCGGTCATTCGATCGAGCGCTACCGTCTCCACGGCGGCAAATCGATCCCGAACGCGAGCGGGCTGAGCGGGGAGCGGTTCGTCGAGGGGGAGGTCATCGCCATCGAGCCGTTCGCCACGAACGGTGCCGGCCACATCGAGAACGGGCCGTTCGGCAACATCCAGCGGTTCCGTCGCGACCCCGGGTCGGCGGACCCCGCGATCGCCCGCCTCTTCGCGCGGTTCCGCACGCTCCCGTTCGCGACCCGCTGGCTCACCGATCCGGCCGACCGGGCGGCGCTCGCGGCGGCGAAGCGGTTCCTCCAGCGGTATCCGGTCTTCCTCGAGACCGGCGGCGGGTACGTCGCCCAGGCCGAGCACACGATCCTGGTCGGCCCGGACGGGGCCGAAGTGCTCACGGCGTAGGGGGCGCCTTAGGCGTGGACGGCCCGGCGCGCCGGGGCGCCTCGCTCGAGGAGGCGCTTGACCTCGGCGTCGCTCACCGCTTCGAACCGCTCGAAGAACTGCCCGACGGCGTAGAACCAGCGGGGGCGCAGCAGCACGACGAGCTCGTCGACCTCCCGCTGCAGCACCTCGCACGTCGCCTCGGGGCAGACGCCGAGCGCGAGGACGAGCCGACGCGGATGGTGCGAGCGCAGGGCCCGGATCGCGATGCCGACGCTTCCCCCGGTCGCGACGCCGTCGTCGACCAGGACGACGGTCCGGTCCCGGATCTCGGGCCGCGGGCGATGCCCCCGGTACGCCGCGACCCTCCGGTCGACCTCGCGCATCTCCGCGGCGACGTACGGCTCGAGCTCGGCGGGCGAGTAGCCGGCTTCCCGGATCCGCTCCTCGTTCAGCGTCCGATACCCGCCCTCCGCCACCGCGCCCAGGCCGTACTCGGGGTTGCTCGGCGCGCCGACCTTCCGAACGACGAAGATGTCGAGCGTTCCGTGGAGGCGCTCCGCGACCCGGGCGGCGATCGGTACTCCGCCGCGGGGGATCCCGAGGACGAGCGGCCGGGTCCCCTTGAGAGGGAGAAGGCGCTCGGCGAGCCTCGCCCCGGCCTCCGCGCGGTCGGGGAGGAGATCGATCGACGCCGGCGGCGCGTGGTTCATCGCAGCGCCCTCCCCGAAGGAGGGCAGGGGTCGATGCCGTATTAGGGGGGCCGTCAACGCCCGTTGACCGGTCGCCTACGCCCGGGGGTTCGCGAACTCCGCGCGGGCGATCGCCGCCCCGTCGCGCATCGCCCGGAGCTTCGCCCAGGCGACGTCGAGCGATCGGGTCCGCAACCCGCAATCCGGGTTGACCCAGATCCGCCGCGGATCGCCGAGGATCCGGGCGGCGCGTCGGATCCGGTCGGCGACGAGCGGCGGGGTCTCGAGGTCGTCCCGGTGGACGTCCGTGACGCCGAGCCCGACCTCGCGGGTGTCGCCGTAGTCGGTGAGGACCCGGAGGATCTCGTAGCCGTCGCGACCGTCCCGGTCGCGGTTCGCGAACTCCCAGGCCCACTGCCGGCACCGCTTGGCCTCGAGGAGCGCGGGGAAGAGATTGCGGTAGTCCGAGAAGCAGATGTGCATGGTGAACTCGGCGTCGAGCCCCTCGGTGGCGACGTTGAACCCCTCGGCGACGAGGTCCCCTTCCCCGGGATGGGTCCCCGCCGCCGGCTCGTCGATCTGGATGACCCGGGCGCCGCGCTCGATGAGCGCCTGGAGCGTCGGGCGGAGGGCGTGGCGGGCGATCTCGACGACGAACTCCCGCTGCGCCTCGCGTCGGAGCGCGCGGCCCTTCCAGCCGGCGCGGCGGCCGAGGTAGTACTCGTTGTACGACCAGTCGGCGAGGGTGTAGGCGCCGGTGATCGGGAGCTTCGGCTCGCCGCGGGCGTGCCGACGGACGAAGTCGAACTCCTCGAGGTGGTACGGCCGCTCGAGCCGCACCTCACCGGTGCTGGCGGCCTTGAGGTAGTACTTGTTGTCGAACGATCGGACGTGCCCCACGAACTGGAAGCCGCGCATCTGGCGGATCGGAGATTCGTACATCTCGATCCGGCGCGCCTCCCCGTCGTAGACGCGGGCGAGGCCGGCCGCCTCGAAGTAGCGGAGCGCGAAGAGCGCCCCGAGGTCGCGGACCGCCTCGGCGCCTGCCTCGCGCGAGCGCCCGGCGCGGAGCGACGCCGCCGCGGCCGGAGCGTCCTGGGCGAAGTGGAGGCGCTCGTCCCAGGCGTCGAACTCTCGGCGCGCCCGCTCGTCCAGCGGGGCCCCCCGTTGCGCCTGGAGCTGCCAGCGGGGCTTCATCAGGCTCCCGATCTCCTGCCCGGGGAAGAGCGGCCGCTCGGTCATGGGCGCCGCCCCGGAGGAGGATCGACCGCGTCCCGCACGGCGGCGAGGACGTGGAGCTTGCGCGCCGCCGGCTCCGCCGGCAGAAGATCGAGCGGGGGCCCCGGGCCGAGCCAGATCGCGGGGGGATGCGCCCGCTCCTGGAGGCGCCGGACGATCGCCACGAGCGTCCCGGTCTCCTCGTTGAGGGTGGTGCGCGAATCGATCACGCCGAGCCCGATGCCGCGGCCGCCGATCCCCTTCTCGAGGCTCGCCGGCTCCGTCTCGGAGAGATCGACGCCGATCACGGAGACCGGCAGGCGGCCGAGGACCGGCAGGGCCGGCGCGGCGTCCCCGAAGTACGTCCAGACGATCGTCGTCGCATCGCCCGCGGCCTCCTGGATCGCCCGGTAGGCGGTCACCAGCGACTCGGCGGCCGGACCGGCGGGAGGCTGCGTCACGAGGAGCGGCTCGTCCCACTCGAACGTCCGATACCCCGCCGCCCGCAGCTCGCGGACCTCCTCCGCCAGGAGCCGCCCGAACCGGTGGACGAGCGCTTCGGGGGTCTCCCCGGATCGGTTGTCGAGGCATCCCGCGAGCGTGTACGGGCCCGGCAGATGGACGAGGGCGGAGGCGGCGGCCTCCCCTCCGCGCAGCGGCGGGGGGATCCGCTGGGCGATCGCCCCGGCGACGCGGTCGGGGGGCGCGTGGAGGATCGGCTGGCGGTAGAAGGTGTTCGTCTCGAACCACCGCGTGATCGGTCCGACGGTGAACCCGCCCCAGCTCTCCGAGATCGGGCGGAAGAGGTCGGCCCAGCGCAGGTAGCCGGCGGTGCGTCGGTCGGTCCCGAGGCGACGCTCGAGGTCGACGATCTCCCGCTCCGTGCGGACGTAGATCTCCTCGAGCGCTTCGGGGGTCGTCCGCCCGCGGTCGAGGTCCCGGGTGGCGGCGACGAGCGCCTCCGATCGGGGGAACGGGCCGGTCAACGTCGTCTGGAGCCGCATGGACGGCGACGGACCTGGGGTCGGCGCTTAACGGTGACTCCGGACGGCCGGGGTGCGAGGCGAGAAACCGGGTTGCGCGCGAGGCAACCTCCCCCCCGGGGATCC
>JAJZMW010000093.1 GCA_021848165.1 Thermoplasmata archaeon | reverse complement strand
TTATCCCCGTCTCGAGGGCAGATTGTCCGCGTGTTACTGAGCAGTGCGCCGAGGGCTTACCCCTCTCGACTCGCATGGCTTAAGCGAACTCCAATAGCGGTGCCCGCCGGCAGGATCAACCGGATTTTCGCACACTCGTTCGACGATGTGCATCCTTCGCACGAGTCGCAACCGATCCAAACTGACTGGCGGAATTGCTCTTTTGCGTACTGGATGAGCTATTCGCGTACGTTTCTCGATCTTCCTCGTCAGTCCCGAGAGGTCGCTCCCCGTCTCCAGGGATGGTTTCTCGGGGCTCCACGCCCCATCGGGCCATCGTGTGGCGCTGCCTTGGAAGAGGCCGGATCACGGATCCCCGGCTCGCCGTGGCGACGCCCCGCGCTCCGCGCTCCCCGAAGGGAACGCGGGCGCCGAGAGTACCGAGAATGGCTCCCTATTTAACGGCGGCGTGCGGGATACTTCTCCGGGGAGCCCTCGAGCCGGCGCACCCAGTTCGGCACCTCGAGGAGCGAGTTCACCTCGGGCGGGTCGAGGGTGTACCCCACCCCCTCCCGGTTCAGCCAGACGGAGGCGACCCCCGCCGCCCGCGCGGCGCGCGCGTCGGTCCACTCGAGGTTCCCCACGTAGAACGACTCCTCCGCCCGCGCGTGCGCGCGCGCGAGCGCCCGTCGGAAGATCTCCGGATCCGGCTTGCGAACCCCCTCGGTCCCCGAGCTCGTGACGGTCGCGAACCGGTCGACGATCCCCGCGCGATCGAGCAGGCGTCGGACGCTCGCCTCGGATCGGGAGTTGCTGATGACGCCGAGGGTACGGTGCTCGCTCGCGAGATCGTCCAGGCACCGGCGCACATCGGAGAAGAGATGCGCCGGGGTCTCCCGACGAGCGACATCGTCCACGAACCGCTGCGCCGTCGACAGGCTCACCTCCCGCTCCGCGGCGCGGGCGAGGGTCCTCCGCCAGAACTCCACCACATCCGCCGACCCTCCCTCGACGTCGATCTCGCGTTCGACCTCGCGGAAGGCGTGCGCGAGGACGTCCGGATCGAACTCGAGCGAGAAGCGCCGCGCGAGCTCGGCCCACGTGAGGTAGTCGCGCTCGTCGAGGAGGGTGCCGCCGAGATCGAAGAAGACGAATCGGATGCGCTCGGTCGTGACCGCTCCCCCCTGCGTGACCCCGCCATGCCCCGGCGCAAATAGCGATGCGGCCCCCGCCCGAGGCCGCCCGACCGGCTCCCGGCCGGACGTGCGCTCGCTCCGGCGCCTCAGAGGCGCACGTCCCCGCGGCGCGGTCCGAGCGCGACGTCAGGCGACGCTGACGCTCTGGACGTCCGTGTGGCGGGCGAGGATCGCGCGGGCGACCTTGAGATTGCGTCCCTGCTTGCCGATCGCCCGTGCCTTCCACGCCGGGTCGACCGTGACGGTCGCGTGCCGGCCCCGGCCCTTCGGGACGATCTCGACGGACGTCGGCTGGAAGAAGTAGAAGACGTTCCGGGCGAGCGTCGCCGGGTCGTCCGAGTAGGCGACGACCGCGATCTCCTTCTTGAGGATCTCCTTGAGCCGGTCGACGCGCACGCCGCCCGGTCCGACGGCGCGGATCAGGTCCGCCGGCTCGACCAGGAAGACGAGCTTCTCTTCGGCGAAGAAGCAGTCCCGGACGCGGGCGCCCGTCGCCTCCTCGAAGAGGCGCAGGTAGCCGAGCGTCTCGTTGTCGAGCGCGATCTCGGGCATCGTTCGTGAGGGGGCCTTGGGCGTGGTGCGCGGGGGGCCGCGTCGCCGACGCCCCGCCTCCTCGTCAGGTCTCGAGGGAGAGGATGGCGCTCTGGCCGGGGTCGACGATCGCCAACGCGCTGATCGGATGCGGGCGCCCGCACGCTTGCCCCAGCTCGACGGCGGTCCCGTCGTAATGGTAGATCGGGATGCGGTGCCGGCGCTTCTCGCCCGTGAGGGTCGGGTCCGGGCAGCTCTTCGAGACAATGAGGAGCCGCGCCTTCTCCGAGTCGGCGGCGGCGACCGTCTCCGCGAGTCCGAGGCGGACGGTGCCGGTCTCGAGCGCGACCTTGAGGGCGTGCGCGAGATCCATCTACGCGACCTCCTCGGCGGGCTTCTCGGTCTCCACGGCCGCCGTCTCGGGGGGCGGGGCGGCCGGGGCGACCGGGGCGACCGGCGGGCGATAGACGAGGTTGACGGCGCCGGTGCCGAGCGTGATCGGCTGCCCGACGATGATGTTCTCGGCGACGCCCTTGAGCTCGTCGGTCTCCCCGGTGATCGCGGCGTGGAGGAGGTGCGCGGCGGTGATCTCGAAGGCGGCGCGCGCGAGCACGCTCGTCTTCTTGCCGGAGATCCCGTGGCGGCCGATCGCCCGGATGTCCCCTTCGTTCGTCATCACGTCGGCGACGAGCATCAGGTGGCGGATGTCGACGCCGAGCCCCTGCTCGCTGAGCGTCCGGCCCGCTTCGTGGATCAGGGCGACGCGCGCCGCCTCGACCCCGTAGACGCGGTAGATCTCGAAGACGGAGTTCGTCGTCGTCCGCGCGCCGTCGACGCCCGCGATGTCGAGGACCTCCTGGAGGTTCGATCCCTCGGTGTAGATGACATACTCGTCCTTCTCGCGGCGGATGAGGGCGCGCTTGATCCCCGCGACCCCCTGGATCCGCACCGCCTTCGCTTCCTCGCTCGCGAGGAGGAGCTTGCGGTACGGCAGCTCCTCGACCGGTTCGTCCTTCTTCGCCTTCGGCGTCGGCTCAGGGCGTTCCTTGAGATGGATCTCGATCGAGCGGCCCTCGCCGGAGCCGGTCCCGGGCTTGAGCTCGAACGCCCGCGCGTCCACGCCCTCCGCGAGCTGGCGCTCGAGATCGGCGCGCTGGATCCCCCGCGCCTTGAGCAGCTCGACCTGCGGGGTCACGACGACCTTGAGCTGCTCGACGACCGTGCCGACCGTCGCGACGTCCGGGACGGTCGTCACCTCGATCTGCAGCGCGATCTTCTGGACCGCGGCGCGGTCCTTGCGGTGCTTCGGGTCGACGTAGACGGTCATCATCGGCGTCGACGGGACGCGACGCGCGTCGACCAGTTCGATCAGGCGGGGCAGGCCGAGCGTGACGTTCATCTCGGCGACCCCGGCGTAGTGGAACGTCCGCAGCGTCATCTGCGTGCCCGGCTCTCCGATCGACTGCGCCGCGATGATCCCGACCGACTCGTGCGCATCGACCTCCGCCCGGGCGAACTTCTCCGCGATCGCACGGATCGCCTTGGTCGTCTCGGCGGGGGTGAGGCGCAGGTGGCCGATCTTCGAGCGGAGCTCGGCGACCAGCGACGGGGGGAACGTGACCCCCGACTGGCGGGCGACCTCTTCGATCCGCGCGGCCAACGCCTCCCGGCTCCCTTTCTCCTCGGGCATCGTCACTCCCCTCCGAACTCGCCGCCCTCTTCGGGAGAGCCGACGTCCTCGGTCTCCTCTTCCTCGGCCTCCTCTTCGAGCTGGGCCTCCGCCTGGAGGTCCATCTCTTCCTCGGTGACCGGGGGGAGCGTGCCGAAGTCGCCGCCGCCCTCGCCCCCGCCGCGGATGCGTCGGCCGAGGACCCGGGCGAGGATCTCGTCGACGGCGACCGCGTGGCCCTGGTAGGAGCGGGTCGGGTCGATCCCGTCCTCGCCGTACTGGTACTCGATGATGGTGCCCGCGGTGTTGCGGACGGTGCGGTCCTCGACGACCTTGAGGTCCTCGAGGGCGTTGATCAGCCGCCGCTGCATGTACCCCGAGCGGCTCGTCCGGACGGCGGTATCAACGAGCGACTCGCGGCCGCCCATCGAATGGAAGAAGTACTCCGTCGGCGAGAGCCCGTGCTTATAGTTCGAGCTCACGAACCCCCGCGCGTCGGCCCCGAGGTCGCCGCGGGCGAAGTGCGGCAGCGTCCGGTTGTAGTAGCCGCGCAGGAGGCGTTCCCCCCGCACCGACTGCTGCCCGACCGCCCCGGCCATCTGCGTCAGGTTGAGCATCGAACCGCGGGCGCCGGACTTCGCGAGGATCACGGCGGGGTTCTCGAGTCCGAGATAGCGCCCCGCGATCTCACCGGCCTGGTCGCGGGCCATGCCGAGCTCGCGGCGGACCATGACCTCGAGCGTCTCCTCGAGCGAGCGGCCCGGCATCTGCTCGAGCTCCCCGTCGCGGTACTGCTCCACCAGCTCGTTGACCTTGATCCGGGCCGCCGCGAGCGCCTTCGCGATCTCCTTCTGCGCTCCTTCGGGGACGTCCTCGTCGTCGATCCCGGTCGAGAGGCCCTTGAGCCCGATCGCGGTGATCGCGAGGCGGCTCATCTCGTCCAGGAACTGCCGCGCGCGGGCCATCCCGTAGTTGCGGGCGATCGCGTCCAGGATCGCCCCCTTCTCGAAGGCGATCGCCTTCTTGTCGATCGTCCCGGCCTTCAGGATGCCGTTCTCGATGATCACGGTCGAGTCGTGCTTGCAGTGCCCGGGGGGGCAGTCGCACTTCGACCAGATGTTCGAGCGGAACTCGAGCGTGAGGTCGCTCGGGAGGGTCAGGCTGAACAGCTGCTTGCCCGTCCAGAACGGCGCCCCGGCCTTGTCGGTCCCCGCCGGCGGGGGGGTCGGGTAGCGGAGCTTCGAGAGGAGGTAGGCGACCTCGCTGGTCGAGAACGTCGGGTTCTGGTACGTCAGCAAGAACGCCGCCGTGATGTGGTCGTGCAGCATCCCGATGATCGGGCCGCCGTACCGCGGCGAGAGGATGTGCTCCTCGACCTTCATGAGCACCTTCGCCTCCGCCCGGGCCTCTTGGCTCTGGAGGACGTGAAGGTTCATCTCGTCGCCATCGAAGTCGGCGTTGTACGGCGGGCAGTCGCACAGGTTGAAGCGGAACGTCTTGTTCGGGAGGATCCGAACGAAGTGGGCCATCATGCTCATCCGGTGCAGGCTCGGCTGCCGGTTGAACAGGACGATGTCACCGTCGATGAGCTGGCGCTCGACGATGCAGCCGGGCGTGACGAGCTCCGCGCACGCCTCCGCGTTCTTCTCCATCACCTTGATCCGTTGGCCGTCGTCGCGCACGACGTAGTTCACGCCGCAGCGGTAGCGCCCGTCCTCGGTCGGCGGCGGGGTCGGACCCCGCTTGACCAGCTCCTGCGCGATCGCCTGGTTGTGGACGGTGACCTCGAGAGGGACCGTGAGCCCGCGCGCGATCTCGGCCGGAACGCCGACCTCGTTGATCGAGAGGAGCGGGTCCGGGCTGATGACCGTACGCGCCGAGAAGTTGACCCGCTTTCCCGAGAGGTTCGAGCGGAACCGGCCGTCCTTCCCCTTCAGGCGCTGGGCGAGGGTCTTGAGCGGGCGGCCGGAGCGGTGGCGCGCCGGCGGGATGCCGCTCGTCTGGTTGTCGAAGTAGGTCGTGACGTGGTACTGGAGGAGCTCCCACAGGTCCTCGACGACGAGCTGGGGCGCCCCCATGTCCCGGT
>JAJZMW010000024.1 GCA_021848165.1 Thermoplasmata archaeon | reverse complement strand
CGGGCGATGGTGGCTCAAAGCGATCGACCAGGTCCGGGCGCCGCTCGTCGCCGTGCTCGAGGACGACGACCGCTTCCGCCCCGGACGCCTGCGACGCGCCCTCGAGAGGTTCCGGGCCGACCCGGATCTCGTCTACTACCGCAACCGCGTCTCCGTTATCGATCGCGACGGGGCGCCCGTTCCGTTCGCCCGCTGGGACGCCCTGGAGCGCGATCGCGGGTTCGATGGCACCGGGCCGCTCGCCATCGCGGCGGACCGCAAGGAGGAGGGGATCCGACGGATGCGATCGATCGGGACCGAGTGGTTCAACGCGAGCACGATGGTCTTCCGCCGCTCGATCCTCACCGCGCCGGTCCGAGACCTCGTCCGGGAATCGATCTGTCCGGATCTGTTCGTCTTCGTCGCGGCGACGCTCGCCCCCGGATCTCTCTATCTGGACGACGTCCGCTCGACCGAGTACCGCCATACCGAGTCGAGCGCGAGCCGGTCGCCGGGCTGGAAGCGTCGGCACTGGGAGGACCACGCCCGATGGGCCGGCTACGCCCGGGGCCGCCCTCCGCGAGCGCTCGGGGAATGGCTGGACGAGAGGACCCGCCTCCTCGGGCGCGTGGTCCGCGCCCGCGCGGCGCTCGCCCCCGTCCGAGCGGGGGCGCCCGGGCCGGCGGCGCGGACGGAGTGCCGGCGCTTCCTGGGCGAGCTGCTCGAAGACCATCCGTTCGCCCCCCCGCGCGCGGTCCGCTGGGGGACTGCGGCGGTCTCCTCGACGTACGCGATCGCCCCGTGGGTGGGCGGGAGGCTGCTCGCGCAGCTCGAGCGTCGATTCGATCTTCCGTAGCCCGCCGCTCCGTTCCGGCGCGCCCGTAGGTCTTAGAGCCCGAAGCTCCGTGCCCGGAACGATGACGGGGGAGCATCTCCGCGCCCCGGGGGCCGCCGGGCCCCCCACGATCTCGGTTGTCATCGGCGCCTGGGACCGCCGCGAGTACCTCCTCGACGCGGCCCGATCCGCGCGGTCGCAGGAGGGCGCCCCTCCGGACGTTGAGCTTCTCGTCGTCAAGAACTTCGAGGACCCGGCGATCGACGCGGCCCTCCATCTCCTCGGCGCGCGACTCGTCCTCGACACGACGCCGGGCGTCGGGGCCGGGGTCGCCCGTGCCCTGGCCGAAGCGCGCGGCGAGGTCGTCTGCTTCCTCGACGACGACGACGAGTTCGCCCCGGGCAAGGTCGCGAGCGTGGCGCGCCAGTTCGCCGCGGACCCCGATCTCGTCCTGTGGCGCCACGGATGGCGCCCGATCGACGCCCGCGGGCGGGCGATCGACGGCTGGCCGATCCACGACTGGCCCGCGAGCCCCCCCACCGGCCCGATCGAGCTTCGGACCGCCGCCGACAAGCGACGCAGCCGCGTCCTCCCGATGTACAACCTGAGCACGATCAGCGTCCGCCGCCGCCCGCTTCTGGCGTGGGCGCCGATGTTCCGCGAGGTCCCCGCCGCCTCCGATTCGCTCGTGTTTCTCGCGGCGCTCGCCACTCCGGGCCACCTCCGGCTCGACCCGGCCCCGCTCACGCGCCATCGGGTGCACCCGAGCGCGAGCCGCGAGTCGCTCGGGAGCGCGGGGGTCCGACCGCCGAGCTCTCCCGCGTACCTCGAACGCTCCCTCCGGGCGCTCGCCGCGCAGGAGGCGATGGTGCGCGGAACCCCCGCGGAGCGGTGGGCGCACTGGATCTACCTCATCACCCGGATCGATGCCTACCTCGGTCTCGCGGAGGCGGCGCCGCCGTCCGCGCGGGAGTATTGGGAGTTCCTGGTCGGGGCGCTCCGCGAGCGCCAACGGTTCCGTCTCCCGCCGCTCGCCTTCGCCCTCGCGCGCCGCCTCTTCCCGCGGTGGTCGTTCGACCACTGGTGGGCGTTGCGACGCTGGATGCACAAGATCGATGCCCGGGAGGTCGACATGGGAGAGCTCTTCTCGACGGCCGAGGAGCCCCGCTAGCGGGAGGCGCGCATGAAGGTCGCTCTCCTCGGCGCCGGCCAGCGCCCGATCCCGCCCCCGGGGTACGGGGGGGTGGAGCGGTTCGTCGACGAGTACGCGCGCGCGCTGGCGCGGGCGGGCGTCTCGGTCCGCGTCGTCAACGAAGGGCCGGAGGGTCTCTATCCGACCGGATGGGCGTTCGCTCGCGCCGTCCCCGGCCTGCTCGGGTCCGACCCGGAGGAGATCGTCCATGCGAACACGAGCGAGCCCGCGATCACGCTCGGCCTCCTCGGCCGCTCGTACGTCTACACCACGCACTTTCCCGATTGGCTCCGGCCCCCGCGGTCGGGGGTGCGCTCCGGTCGCACGAAGGAGGCGATGGCGGTCCGCCGGGCGCGCGGCTCCACGACCTTCTCCGACGCGTTGCGGGGGGCGCTCGAACGGGTCCCCCGCCGCCGGGGCCCGGTGGTGACGATCCCGCTCGGGGTCGATGTCGAGCGGTTCCGTCCCGCCGGGCTCGGCGACGGAGGTCTCGCGCTCGGCGTGGGAGAGATCGTCGCCCGGAAGCGCTGGACGATCGCCGCGCGAGCCGTGCGCGGCACCGGGGTCCGGCTCCGGCTCGTCGGGCCGATCCGGGAGCCGGCGCTCGCGGACGAGCTGCGCTCGCTCGGCGCGGAGGTCGTGGGGGAGGTCGATGGCCCCGGGCTCCTGCGGGAGCTCTCCGCGGCCGGCGTCCTGCTCCATCCCGGGGACCGCGAAGCGTGGCCCGGGGTCGCTCTCCAGGCGCTCGCCGCCGGGCGACCGGTGCTGGCGAGCGGCTCGCTCGCGAGCCTCGTCGGCGCGACCGTCGCCGACTCCGACTCCCCGGATCGCGTGGAGCGGTTCTTCCGCACGACGCTCGAGCAATGGCATCGCGATCCGGGCGAACGGGAGCGTCGATCGCAAGCGGCTCGCGAGTGCGCGGAGTCCCTCTACGCGTGGGACCGGCTCGTGCCGCGGTACCTCGCCTTCTACCGGGAGGTCGGGCGGGACGATCCCGGACGGACGCGCGGGCTCCGCGCGGCGAGCGCTCGGGTCGCGAGAAGCGCGCGGACGTAGCGCTCGGGGCTCCCGACGCTGTGCCACTGCCCTAGGCCCGGCGCGAGCACGAGCGCTTCGACCCGGCCGCCCTCGCGGAGGAGGCGGGCGATCCCCGCGGTGAGCTCGAGTTCGCGGGGACCCTCCCGCGCCTCCCGCCGCAGCGCGCCCCAGAGGGCGGGCCCAAAGACGTAGACGGCGGTCGCCGCCCACCGGGACCGGGGGCGCTCGGGCTTCTCTTCCATGCCGGTGACCGCGAGGCGACGCACCCCGTGGAACCGGGGGAGCGGGCTCCCTTCGACGACGCCGTA
Source organism: Thermoplasmata archaeon (assembly GCA_021848165.1). Classification (GTDB taxonomy): domain Archaea; phylum Thermoplasmatota; class Thermoplasmata; order Lutacidiplasmatales; family UBA184; genus Lutacidiplasma. The sequence goes on along the minus strand of JAJZMW010000024.1, from coordinate 2,121 downwards.
GCGTCGCGGGTCGGCGACCGGTCGCACCAGGAGGACCGCGTCGAGCCCCTCGCTCGCCTGGAGGTCGATCATCGCGCGCAGGAGACGGCCGCGTTCCGGCGCGACGACCACGGCGTCGCCGGCGTGCACGACGAACGGTCGGCCTCCCGCGAGCCGCTCCGCCTGGCGGACGGCGTCGCCGAAGCCGAGCGGACGACGCTGGAGGCGGACCGTGACGCGCAGCCGGCGGAGCGAGCGGTAGAACCGCTCGGTCTCCCGGATCCGATCGGGATGGTGGGCGTGCCGGGCGAGGAGGTCCCGGTCGATCGAGAAGTAGTTCTCCACGATCGAGCGGTTCTCCGGCCGCACGACGAGCACGAGCTCGGTGACCCGCGCGCCGACGAGCGTCTCGACGACGAGGTGGGTGACGGGCTTGAGGACCGGCTCGCCCCCGGGGCTCGCGGCGCGGTCGAAGAGCGGGAGGAACTCCTTGCGCAGCCCGCGCGACCACGGGAGCATCCGGCTCCCGTCGCCGGCGAGGGTGACGATCCCGCGCATGCGCTCTAGGAGGATGGGGGTCCGGGGGGAGGGGACGACGCCGGCGCGCGCGCGCCGATCTCGCCGCGGTTGTCGCCGCGGCGCCAGTCGACGGTCGGCGCCACCACGTGGCGCTTCGCCTCCAGCCGCCGGCGGTAGCGCCGCAGGTCCCGGAAGATCTCCCGCAGCACCTCGTCGAGCTCCCGGGTGCGTCGGTAGCCGAGGCGCGGGAGGTGCTCGTGGATCGGCTCGTAGCCGTGCTCTTCCGCCTCGATCCGCGGGTTCGGAGGATGCGCGATCGTCGGGGCGAGGCCGAACTCCGCCGCGATCCGGACGGTCGTCTCCGCGAGGCTCTGGACCGAGTAGGCGGCGTCGAACTGGTTGAAGACGCGGTACTCTCCCTTCTCGGCCGGGTGCTCGACGGCGAGCGTGAGCGACTGGACCGAATCCTCGAGGGCGAGGAACCCTCGCGTCTGGCCGCCGCGGCCGTAGACGGTGAGCGGGAGGCCCAGGATCGCCTGCGCGAGGAACCGATTGAGGACGGTCCCCCACGTCTCGTCGAAATCGAACCGGGTCAGGAGGCGCGGGTCGTCGATCTCGGGGGTCCGGATCCCGTAGATGACCCCCTGCATCACGTCGGTCGCGCGGAGGTCCCAGATCCGGCTCGCGAACATGACGTCGCCCGAGTCGAAGACCTTGCTCCAGTGGTACCACGAACCGGCCTGACGGGGGAACGGCAGCACGTCGTGCCCCCCGCGGTAGTCGATCTCGAAGAACCCCTCCGGGATCGGGACCTTCGGGGTCCCGTATTCGCCCATCGTGCCCATCTTCACGAGGTGGGCGTCCGGGGCGTGGTCGCGCATCGCGTAGAGCAGGTGGAGCGTGCTGCGGACGTTCTCGGTCTGCGTCGCGACCGCGTGGCGTACGTCGATCATCGAGTACGGCGCCGACCGCTGCTCGGCGAGGTGGACGATCGCGTCCGGGTGCTCCCGGGCGAGGACGTCGCGGACGAACTCGTAGCGGCCGAGGTCGCCCCGGTAGAACGAGATCGTCTGGCCCTTGAGGTCCCGCAGGACCGCCTGGCGGCGCGCGAACGAGGGGATCGGCGTCGCCGACCAGCTGCCGACCTCGCGGACGCGCCGGCGCGTGACGAAATTGTCGATCCCGACGACCGCATGGCCGCGGGCGAGCAGGTGGAGGGCGAGGGGCCAGCCCGAGTAGCCGTCGATGCCGGTGACGAGGACCTTCATCGGAGCGGCCCGGGGAGAATCGGCCCCTCTTTAGCGCTTGGGTGGCGCGCGGACGGCGGGCGGCCGGACGGGTCGTTCGGGGACAACGGGCATAAGCCGTCGGCGCCTCGGAGGCCGCGGCGCGACGGCGGACGGGGTCATGGGGGGAGAGCTCCAGATCGTCGACACCCAGGGAGACTCCTTGCGCGGCGCGATGCTCGTCGTCGGGTTCCCGACCCACGGGCTCGTGGGCTCGGTCGCCGCGTCGTACCTCGTGCACACGCTCGACATGGCCCCGGTCGCCTACATGGTCGGCGAGGAGTTCCCGCCGACCGTCGTGATGGACGAGGGGGTCGTGGGCGCCCCGATCCGCTTT
>JAJZMW010000053.1 GCA_021848165.1 Thermoplasmata archaeon | reverse complement strand
CGCGCGTCCGCCACATCGCGGCCCGACCTTCCCTCAGGAGGGGGCCGTGGATCGGGCACCGGAGATCGGCACCTCGGGCATCCTCCCTCGCGCGGAGTTCCCGCGCCTCCTCGAAGCGTTGCGCGCGGAGGGATACTCGGTCGTCGGCCCGACCGTGCGCGACGGGGCGATCGTCCTCGGGGAGATCCGGACCGACGCCGACCTTCCGATCGGCTGGACGGACCGCCCGGACGCGGGGACCTACCGGATGGAGCGCCGTTCCGACGAAGCGCTCTTCGGCTACGGGGTCGGCCCGCACTGCTGGAAGAAGTACCTGTTTCCCGCGCGGGACCACCTGTGGACCGCCCGAGGAGGGGACGGAGGTCTGACGATCGATCCGGTCGAACCGGCCGATCCCCCGCGCGCGTTCCTCGGGATGCGGGCGTGCGAGATCGCCGCGCTCGGGATCACCGATCGGGTCTTCACCGGCGGGCCGGCGACGGACCGATCGTACGCCCATCGCCGCGGTCGGATCCTCCGCATCGGGGTCCAATGCGGGACGGCCGGCGCGACCTGCTTCTGCGCCTCGATGGGGACCGGGCCGGGGATCGCCGCCGGCGCCGACCTGGTGCTGACCGAGTTGATCGACTCCTCGCGCCATCGGTTCCTGCTCACCGTGGGGACCGAGGAGGGCGCCCGCGTGGCGACGCGCCTCCCGCTCCTCCCCGCCCCGGCCGAAGCGATCGTCGCCGCCGACGCGATCGTCGCCCGCACCGCGCGCTCCCAGGGCCGGCGCATGGACCCGGGCGGGCTCGAATCCCTCCTCGCGGAGAGGCTCGAGCACCCGCGCTGGGTCGACGTCGCGCGCCGCTGCCTCTCCTGCGCGAACTGCACCATGGTCTGCCCCACATGCTTCTGCCACACCACCGAGGAGGTTCCGAACGTCGAGGGGACCGAGAGCGAGCACTGGCGACGGTGGGATTCCTGCTTCCAGCTCGCCCACAGCCAGCTGCACACGACCAGCGTGCGCGCGAGCCCCCGCTCGCGCTACCGGCAGTGGCTGACGCACAAGCTCGGGACGTGGTCGGCCCAGTTCGGCACCTCGGGGTGCGTCGGCTGCGGGCGCTGCATCGTCTGGTGCCCGGTCGGGATCGACCTCACGGAGGAGGTCGCGGCGCTCCGCGTCGCTCCCGTGGCTCCCTCGGGAGGGGCGGCGCGATGAGCGCCGCTCGGAGCTCCCGGCCCCATGCCCTCGCGCCGTCGTCCCACCCGTTCCTGCGCGACTTCGACCCGCCGTTCCTCCACGGCCTCGCTCCCGCGAGCCAGGAGCGAACGTTCGCGGCCGACGAGTATCTTCTGCGGGACGGGGGGGAAGCGGACGGGTTCTACCTGCTCCTCCACGGGAAGGTCGCGCTCGAGATCGCGACCCCCGAACGGCCCCGGCTGACGATCCAGACGCTCGGCCCGGGGGAGGTCCTCGGCTGGTCGTGGCTCCTGCCGTCGCACCGCTGGCACCTCGATGCTCGCGCGGTCAAGGAGACGCGGGCGATCGTCCTCGAAGCCGCGGCGCTCCGGCACGCCATCGACGCGCATCCCCGGGACGGGGTCCGCTTCCTGACCGCGCTCCTCCCCATCATCGGCCAGCGGCTCGCGAACACCCGCATCCAGCTCCTCGACATCCACCGGGGGTGACGATGGCGATCCCCTCCCGCGACGACGTCTCGATCGTTCCGCGCCCGTTCGTCGTGCGGGACCGCGTGGTGGAGACGGGCGACACGGTCTCCCTCGACCTCGTCCCGGTCGGCGGCGGCCCGGTCCCGGAGTTCGCCCCGGGCCAGTTCAACATGCTCTCACCGTTCGGCGCCGGCGAGGTGGCGATCTCGATCAGCGGCTCCGACGAGGAGCGCGGAAGCTGGACGCACACCGTCCGATCGGCGGGGAAGGTCACCGACCGGCTCACCCGGCTCCCGCCGGGCGCGACGCTCGGCGTTCGGGGCCCGTACGGGGTCGGCTGGCCCCTCGCCTCCGCGCGCGACCACGACCTCCTGATCGTCGCGGGGGGGCTCGGCCTCCCGCCGCTGCGGCCGGCGATCCGTCGGATCCTCGCGCACCGGACGGAGTACGGCCGGGTCGAGATCGTCTACGGGGCTCGGACCCCGAGCGATCTCGTCTTCTCCTCGGAGATCCAGCGCTGGCGACTTCGGGACGATCTGCGGTTCCAGACGACGGTCGACGCCGCCGGCCGCGACTGGTACGGGGACGTCGGCCTCGTGACCGCGCGGATTCCCGACGCCCGCTTCGACCCCGCCCGCACGCAGGTGTGGGCGTGCGGTCCCGAGATCATGATGAAAGCGGTCGCGCAGGCGGCGATCGCCCGCGGGGTTCCGCCCGCGGCGATCTACCTCTCGATGGAGCGGAACATGAAGTGCGCCGTCGGCTGGTGCGGCCACTGCCAGTTCGGGCCCGAGTTCGTCTGCCGGGACGGACCGGTGCTCCCGTACCCGGCGCTCGCCCCGTGGCTCGCCGTGCGGGAGGTCTAGGTGGCGCCCCCTCGCCCGCGCCTCGCGGTCTGGAAGTTCGCCTCGTGCGACGGCTGCCAGCTCTCGATCCTCGACCTCGAGGACGAGCTCCTGGCGCTCGCCGGGCGGATCGAGATCGCCAACTTCCGGGAGGCGTCGAGCGCCATCGTCGACGGCCCCTACGACCTCTCTCTGGTCGAGGGGTCGATCACGACCCCGGGCGACGCCGAGCGGATCCGGGAGGTCCGCGCGCGGTCGAAGCTCCTCGTGACGATCGGGGCGTGCGCGACCGCGGGCGGGATCCAGGCGCTGCGGAACTTCGCCGACGTGGAAGAGTTCCGGCGCGCGGTCTACGCCCGTCCCGACTACATCGCGACGCTCGCGACCTCCACCGCCATCCAAGGACACGTGCCGGTCGACCTCGAGCTGCGCGGATGCCCGGTGAACAAGGCCCAGCTTCTCGAGGTCGTCACGGCGTTCCTCGCGCACCGCGCCCCGAACGTCCCGACGGAGAGCGTCTGCGGGGAGTGCAAGCGCCGGGGACAGGTCTGCGTCCTCGTCGCGGGGGGCACCCCCTGCCTCGGCCCGGTGACCCAGACCGGCTGCGGGGCGATCTGTCCGGCGTTCCACCGCGGGTGTTACGGATGCTTCGGTCCGCAGGAGACGCCGAACACGGTCTCCCTCGGAGACCGGCTCCGCGCGCTCGGCGTCTCCGCCGAGGACCGGATGCGACTCTATCGGACCTTCAACAGCGCCGCGCCGGCGTTCCAAGCCGCCAGCGAGGCCGCGGCCGCGGAGGGGCGAAGCGGATGAGCGAACGGACCCTCCAGGTCGACTACCTCGCCCGCGTCGAAGGCGAGGGCGCGCTCAAGGTCCGCATCGACGGGGATCGCGTCGAAGAGGTCGAGCTGCGGATCTTCGAGCCGCCCCGGTTCTTCGAGGCGCTCCTGGTCGGCCGCGACCTGGCCGAGGCGCCGGACATCACCGCGCGGATCTGCGGGATCTGCCCGGTCGCCTACCAGATGAGCGCGTGCCACGCGATGGAGGCCGCGCTCGGGATCCGCGTCGACGGCTCGATCCGAGAGCTGCGCCGCCTCCTCTACTGCGGGGAGTGGATCGAGAGCCACGCGCTGCACATCTACCTGCTCCACGCTCCCGACTTCCTCGGCGTCCCCGACGCGGTCGCCCTCGCCCGGGACCGGCCCGACGTCGTCCGCCGCGGGCTCGCCCTCAAGAAGGTCGGCAACCGCATCCTGCAGGTCCTCGGGGGTCGGGAGGTCCACCCGATCAACGTCCGCGTCGGGGGGTTCTACCGCGCGCCGAGCCGGGAGGAGCTCGCGGCCCTGCGGCCGGAGATCCTCCGCGCGCGCGACGACGCGGAGGCGACCGTCCGCTGGGCCGCCGCGCTCCCGTTCCCCGACATCGAGGAGGAGTACGAGTTCGTGGCGCTCGGGCCGTCGGGGGAGTACCCGATGAACGAGGGGCCGGTCGTCTCGAACCGCGGTCTCACGATCCCGGCGTCGGGCTTCGAGGAGGAGTTCCTCGAGTCGCAGGTCCCGTATTCGCACGCCCTCCACGCGACGCGCCGCGGCGGCGGGACGTATCTGGTCGGCCCGCTCGCCCGCTACGCGCTCAACTTCCCGCGGCTCTCGAGCGGAGCCCGGTCGCTCGCCCGCGAGGTCGGACTTCCCCCCGTCGTTCGCAATCCCTACCAGAGCATCGTCGTCCGTTCGATCGAGGTCTTCTACGCTCTCGAGGAGGCGCTGAGGGTCGTCGACCAGTACGAGCCCCCCGACCCGCCCAGCGTCCCGTACGCGCCGCCGGGGCGAACGGTCGAAGGCGCGGCGGTCACGGAAGCGCCGCGGGGGATCCTCTACCACCGCTACCGCCTCGCGCCCGACGGCCGGATCGAGAAGGCCACGATCGTCCCGCCGACGTCGCAGAACCAGAAGCGGATCGAGGAGGACCTCCGCCATCTCGTCGTCCGGTCGCTCGCCCTGGACGACGCGGCCCTGACCGGGGCGTGCGAGCGGGCGATCCGCAACCACGATCCGTGCATCTCCTGCGCGACCCACTTTTTGGAGGTTGATGTCGAGCGCCGGTGACGTCGCAGCGCCGACGAGCGCCGTCGCCCCTCGCCGGTCGACGACGATCGTGATCGGGCTGGGCGAAGAGAACCGCTCCGAGGATCGCGTCGGGCTCGAGGTCGTCCGTCGGCTTCGCGCCGGGCCCCCGCTCGCGGCGGAGCTCGTCGAGTGGCGCGACGAGCCGACCGGTCTCCTCGACCGCTGGGCGCCGGGAGAGGTCGTGATCGTCGTCGATGCGATGCGCGCCCGAGCTCCGATCGGCACCGTGCGCCGCTGGGAGGTCCGGCGGGCCGAGGACCTCGCCGCGCGGGGCGGAGCGACCTCGACCCACGGGCTCTCGCTCGCGCACGCGATCGGCCTTGCAGAGGCGCTCGGTCAGATCCCCCCGTCGCTCACCGTCTACGGGATCGAGGTCGGCGATCTCTCGACCGGTCGCCGGCTCTCCCCGGCGGTCGAACGAGGGGTCGACGAAGCGGTCGTCGCGATCCGAGCGGAGCTCGCGCCGGGGGCGCGCCGATCGGGAGGGACATCGAACGATGCATGAGGAACGGTTGATCCGGGACCTGGTCGCCAAGGTGAACGACCTCGCCGAGCGTTCGGACGGCGTGACGATCGTCCGCGCGCGGATCTGGATCGGCGCGCTCTCGCATCTGACGGGCGCGGTCCTGCGCGACCGATGGCCCGATGCGGCGGCCGGCACGCCGGCGGCGTTCGTCGAGCTCGACGTACGCACCTCTTCGGACCCGTCGGACCCGCGGGCGCAGGATGTCGTTCTCACCTCCGTCGATCTGCGGGACGCGCGAGCGCCGACCGACGCTCGTCCCGTCCCGGGGCCCTCGGGCGGAACCGGCGGAGGGGGCCGATAATGTGCCTTGCGATCCCCGGCCGCATCCGCGCGATCGACCGAT
>JAJZMW010000096.1 GCA_021848165.1 Thermoplasmata archaeon | reverse complement strand
CCCTACCCCACGCGCAGGCGCGCGATCTCTACGCCTACAACGAACGCGTCTACGCCCGGTTCTCCCGCGCGGTGCGCCGCCGGGGAGACCGCGCGGCGCGCCGCCGGCGCGGGATCGGCCACGAGTCGCTCTTCGACACGCTCGCGCACATTCTGAACGTCCACGAGGTCTGGGTCGTCCACATCGTCCAGGGCCGCGGCTCCGACGCCGAGCTCACCGCGCTCTTCCAGGACCGGACGCGGCATCCGAAGGATTGGGCCGGCCTGCGCCGGTACGAGCGGCGGGTCTGGTCGGCGATCCACGCCTATCTCGCGGGCGTGACGCCGCGGAAGCTGCGGACGCCGGTCCGTGCCGATTGGATGCCGGGGCGCTACGTCGCCTCCGACGGGCTCTGGCAAGCGAGCTTCGAGCAGGCGCATCATCTCGGCGAGATCATCGGGGCGCTCTGGCAGGACGATGCGGCGTCGCCTCCCATGACGTGGATCCAGAACCGTCGCGCGGCGCGGTAGGGCGCTACGGGGCCGGGCGCTCGCCCCCCGCGCCCGGCGGGGCGGGTCGATCGCCGCGCATCGCGAGGGCGATCGCGGAGCGGACCAGGAGCACGGCGACCCCGAACAACGGGATCAGCACGAGGTCGGAGAACGGCCAGGGGACCCCGAGCGCTTGCCCGGCCCAGAACACCGCGAACGAGAACAGAAGGCTCGTGGCCCCGAGCTTCAACCACGGCGTCTTGATCCGGCGGACGCGCTCGTGCACCAGGGCGACGGTGACCGCGAGCACGGCGCCCGCGACCAGCGCCCCGGTCAGCGCCGCGATCGGCTGGCCGCCGGCGGCGAGCGGGACGAGGACGACCACGGCCTCGGTCGTCTCGATCGCCCCCACCGCAAGGCCGCCGGCGAAGTGGACCGGCGGGGTCGCGGGGGCCGCCGGGGCCGGCGCCCGCGCGCGACGGTAGGTCTTTAGCGTGCTGCGGAAGAGGAAGACCCCGAACGCGGCGAGGACGATCGCCGAGGCGGCGAGCAGCTCGTTCGAGGGGATCTGGGCGAGGGTACCGCCCGCGACGAGCCCGAGGACGGCGACGAGCGATGTGCCGGCGACCGCGCCGAGCGCCGCGGTGTGCAGGGAACCGCGCTCGGCCCCGAGCGCGTAGACCAGGACCACGACCTCGGTGTACTCGATCAGCGTGATCACGAACGCGAGGATCCACGCGGCGACCGAGAACGCGGCCACGGAGGGCGGAGCGGGACCGTTGCTTAATCGTTTCGAGGTCCGTCGCGGGCGAATCGGGGCGGATCGCCCCCGACGTTACGCCTCGTCCGCGCGCTCGGCGACCGCGCGGCGGGCTCGGGGCCGGCTCGCGCTGAGGCAGTCGAGCTGCTCGATCGCCCCGGAGGAGCGGGGGGCGTCGAGGAGGTGGCCGGCCTTCACGCGCTTGGTCTCGAGATACCGCGCATTGTGGCGGTTCGCCCGGACGACGATCGGGATCCGCCCCTGCACGACGACGCCGTGCTGACGGAGGTCGGCGATCTTCGAGGGATTGTTCGACATCAGCAGGATCGATCGGACCTCGAGGGCGTCGAGCATCCGGGCGGCGACCTCGTAGTCGCGCTCGTCCGGTCGGAACCCGAGCGCCTCGTTCGCCTCGATCGTGTCGAGCCCGAGCTCCTGGAGGCGATAGGCCTTGATCTTGTTCTCGAAGCCGATCCCGCGCCCCTCCTGCCGCAGGTAGAGCAGGACCCCGCATTCGCGCCGCTGGATCTCCTGGAGGGAGAGCTCGAGCTGCTCGCGGCAGTCGCAGCGCAACGAACCGAAGACATCCCCCGTGAGGCACTCCGAGTGGATGCGCACCGGGACGGCGCCCCGGTCCGTGACGTCGCCCTTGACGAGCGCCGCGTGCTCCTTGTTGTCGAGCGAGCTGCGGAACGAAACGACCTGGAACTCGCCGAACCGGGTCGGAAGGTCCGCGACCGCGCTGATCTCGACGAGTCGTGGCGGCCCCCGGGACGCGCCCCCTTTGAGGATCTCGCGGGCGCTCGGTTTCGGAACTCCCATCGCTACGGGCGGCCCGGGTGCGAAGCCCGAACCTCTCGCTCCTCTGTCGTTCGACGGGCCATAACGTTGACGAATCCGACCGACCCCTGCCTCCCGCGGTCGGAGACGTCGTTGCGTCGGGTCCGAGCGCGCGCCGGGCCCGAAGCGGTTCTCGTCGTTGGCCCGTGCGCCCTCAACGGCTCGGGCCCCCCCGCGACCCGATGACCCCCGCGCCGCACGAGGGGCAGCGGGGCTCCGTCAGCTCGAAGAGCGTTCCGCAGTAGCTGCACGGGATCTTGACGATCTCCTTCACCACGACCGTCGCGGGCGGAGCCGGGGCGGGGATGGGGGCGCTCCGCAGGGCGCGCGCGTGTTCGATCTCCCTCGCGATCCCCTCCAGCGTCGAGCGAGCGACCGCATCGACGCTCGCGCACATGCTGGTCCCGACGAGGAGCGCCACACCGACGCCGGAGATCGGCTCGACGGTCGGCGCCGGGATCTCGTCGAGCGGTCGATCGATGAGGGTTTTCCAGGTCCCCAGGACGTAGCCGAACGACGCGAACTCGCGGGCCGACAGGAGACGACCCTTGCGGGTCGGGAGCTCGAAGGCCCGGATCCTCCGATTGGTGAGCACGACCACGTACTCCCAGGCGCCCCCGAGGTTCGAGTTGTGCAGCGTCCACCGCTGGATCTCGCGCTCACCGGGCTCCTTTCGATCGAGCTCGGGAGGGAGAGGAACTTCGGGCGGGAGGTACGCACCCATCGGGGAGGGAAGCGCCGGTCGGTATTTAGTCGCGGAATCGGAGCCGACCGGCTCCGGGCATCGAATCCGCCGTCGGGACCCCCGTCCCCCGGACCCCTCCGTCGGACCGCGGGGGGGGGCGGCTTCCGCGAGCGTCGGTCCCCGCAATCTCCGGGCGCGGCAGGTGCACAGAGGGTGGCCCCGACGGGCTTCCGCGCACCGCACGATGCTCGTCCCATGCCGAAGGCACTCCCTCGCTCGGACTCGAGTGCGTGTGCCCCAGGAGCGGCTTCGACCGGGGCCCCCGTTCCGCGAGGGCGCGCCGCGCGCGCATTCGTTCGGGACTCTAGCGCGCCAGCCACCCGGCGTACCGATGGTCGACCAAGGGCGTGACCGTGGAAATCGGCTCTCGCACGACCTTGAGGCCCTCGACGTAGGATCCGAGCCACGCCGAAGTGGAGGATCCGGGATTCGACTTGGGGATCGGGGGCATCCCCGGTGCGCGCCCGAGGAATCCGATCAAGGTCCTCCGGGCCCCTTCGCTCTCCGCCGCGACCAGGAACGGGAACACACCGCACTCGGCGACCAGGCCCCGAACGAGGAACGCCCCCGAGACGTGCGGCCGCGCCCGACCGTGGGCCACCACGAGCGTACTCGGCGCGCCTCGGGGACCCATCGGCAGTCGCCGGAGGTCGGGGAGAACGCGCCAATGAAGCCAGCCGTGCTCGACCAAACGGGCCTGGTCGCGCGGGAGCGTCCACGGCACCGGCGGGGCGGACCTTCCGAGCCACCCTCGTTCCCCGGATCCGATGGTCTCGAGCAGGCGGTGGGCGGCGGCCGCCGAAGGCGACGAGGGATCGGGGGGGCTCGCCGGGCCGGAGGAGGTCGGGCGGACCAACGGGATCGGGTAGGTCCTCCGCCCCTCGAGGTCGAAGAGCCGACCCAGCGCCCCTAGAAAATCGAAGTACGCCGGGAGATGGTCGTTGTCGGCCGGCACGATCGCTCCGGCCTCCAGTTCCTTGGGATCGAGCGAGAGGCGACGAGCGATCTCCGCGAGGTCGTTGCATTCGTCGCGGAGGCCGAGGACCGTGACGCTGAGGTTCGGGGACGTCCACGCCAGGGCGACCTCGGGCGGGCGCACCCACGCCGCGGCGAGGGCGGTCCGACGGCCGACGAACGGGCGGCTGACGAGCACGGCGAGCCGACGGATCCCGCCGAGGGAGGGGTGCGGGACGTACCGGTCGTAGACCCAGCCTCGAGCGTAGGCCCGCGTGCGAGCGTACTGGAAAGTCGAACGGGCCATGCCCGTATCGGCGATCCACTCGCGCTGGGTTTCGGGGCGCGACTCAAGCAACGTCGCGATCAGCCGGGTCTCCACCTCCGAAAGGCTTCGCATTCCTTGCCCGCCTGCTACGGTGACGCACCCGGCCCGAATCCGCGGGGTTTCATCGTGTCTTCGAATAAATAGACCCTACCACCCTCCGAACTCCGAGATCGGGTCATGAGCGAGAATCGAAGGGAGATCGGAGCCCCCGCCCACCGGCGAGGCTGGATGACCGTCGCTTCGCTCGCCGTCGCCGCGACCCTGCTCCTCTCGATCGGGGGCGGCGCCGCTCCCGCGGGAGCGCCCCCCCCATCGCACCCGTCGGCGGTCGCCGTTTCCGGTCCCGCCGGGAGCCCGCCCGACAGCGGCGGCCCGCAGTTGTTCGGGGCCGTGGTTCGTTCGGGAGCGAATACCTTGACCCTCGCGCCGAACGCCACGACCTACGTCTACGCCGCCGGATTCGCGGGACGCGGAAACCGGTCGGGATTCCTCTCGGGAGAGTACGCGAGCGCGACGAACGCCTCGGGGTCGCTGACGGCGGCGCTCGCCCAGAGCTCCCTGAGCCTCGACGCCGTGTCCGCCCCCCCGGCGGCGGTGACCATCGCCGGGGTAGGGGTCGCGGGATACTCTTCGTCCAACGAGACGTTCGCCGCGCGCCCGCTGGACGGATCCTCGTCGATCTCGATCGAGATCCGCCTCTCGAGCGAAGCGTTCCTCGTCCTCGTCGCGGTCGCGGGATCCGCCTGTTGCGTGTCGATCGGTGGGCTCGAGGGGATTTCGGTCGCTGCCCAATCCGCCGCGAACGCATCGAGCGGGATCGCGATCGCGCAGGCGAACGTCGATTCGGGGGTGCACACGATATTGGCGTCGGTCCCGGCCGGCGCGAATCGTTCTGCGGCCGGCGCCCTCCTGCTGGGGATCTTCGCGTTCTCCACCGAGGACTCGCTCTCGCTGAACGCGAGCGTCGCTCCGAATCCTCCGTTCACCGTCAGCGGCGCGGCCGCCACCGGCACCGGAGGCGTGGCGTTGCAAAGCGCGAGCGTGCTCTCGGGGGTCACCCTCGCGATCGGCGCGGCGAGCGCGCCGATCACCGGTTCCTACGGGTTCACCGCGGAGCTCAATCGGAGCCCGAACGTGCTCTTCGGGCCGGTCGCGCCCAACGGCACCGGGGTCGTCTGGATCAACACCAGCGCCTCGGGAGCCGTCGCCGCCTCGATCGCCACGCTGACGGCGTATTCCTCCGCCCCGGTGACGGTCACGTCGATCGCCGCCCCGTCCACGACCGGGGACGCTCCGGGGAGCCTGCAGGTCACGGTGAGGGCCTCCGTCCCGGGCGAGCTCCTGGCAATCTTCGCAGCCGGCTACGCGACCAACGGGAGCGAACTCGCCTCGTCGCCGTCGTTCGAGGTGAACGGACTCCCGGCGACTCCCGCGACCGACGGGGGATGCCTCTCGGGGGAAGACGGCGGCGGGAGCTCCTGC
>JAJZMW010000007.1 GCA_021848165.1 Thermoplasmata archaeon | reverse complement strand
CGCCCTCGAGACCCGGCGATCCCCCGACGCGTGATCCGCGCGGGTCGCGACGGGCTCAGCGCGGCGACGAACGATGCAGCTCCCCGGAAGCGTGCCGCCACTCGATCCAGTCGTACACCGGGGCGTGGACGTCGATCTGCCACAGGAGCGCGTTCAGCTCGCCGCGATGCTGGAGCTCCTCCTCGACCAGGTGCCAGAGGATGTCCCGCACCGGGAGCTCGCAGGCGTGGGCGATCGGATCCCCCTTCGGGATCGCGATGCGCCGATCGAGCTCCTCCGCGGGAAGCCCCGCGAGGTAGCGGCGCACCTCCTCCTGCAGCCAGGTCTCGTTCTCGACGACCTCCGCGAGCGGAGGATCCTTCCCGGTCTCGCACGGGGGCGAGGGGAGCGGGTCCCGCGCGCACTTCGTGATCCAGTAGATGTACGCCCCTTGGGAGTGCTCGAAGATGTCGAGCATTGACGGGAACGAAGCGCCCCGGGCGCGGTGCAGCTCGGCGGGGGGGATCTTCGCGAAGGCCGCCAGGTAGCCGCGGCGCCCTTCGGCGAGATACGAGAACCACGATCGGAACGTCACGAGCTCGTTCGGCACGGCCGGCCCCGCTCCCCCCGCAACGAACGCTCCCAAAATACCTGTGCCTCGCGGGCGGGCCGGGCCCCCGCGGGACGCACCGCCCCGGGCAGGGCCAATCTTATGAAAAAGCCGGCATCCGCCCCTCTGGTTGCCACTGTAGCTCAGCTGGCAGAGCGGCTGATTCGTAATCAGCAGGTCGGGGGTTCAAGTCCCTCCAGTGGCTGCCCGCGGGTCCCGGCGCTCCCCGCCGTGCTTCCCCCTCGGACGCGCGGGTCGACGGGGAACCGACGACGCGCCCCGGGTGGCGCGACGAATAGTTTACAAGGGGGGTCGCGGTGGGAGGGCCGTGGCGGCGCCGTCACCGGCCCCGATCCCTCCGGCGCCGAAACGCCGCAGGGCCGGCCGGCCGCGCCTGATGCGCATCAGCCGCTGGCTGCATCTCGCCTCCACGATCGTGACGATCCTGTTGGTCGTCGCTCTCGCGGGGGCCGTCCTGTCGGCGACGGGGCTCCGGGTCGCGGCTCCTTCCGGAGCCGGCGAGGTCCCCACCCTCGGGAACAACGTCGTCGAACTCACGATCAACCTCAACCTCTCGAACGGGGGATTCCTCGCGATCTCGGGCTTTCAGGTCGCCGCGATCACCTGGACCGGGAGCGGGTTGGTCGTCGGCCACTACGCCAGCCCCGCGGCCACGCTCTCGCCGCACACCCAAACGACCGTGGCCGTCGGAATCGCCGTGGACGTCGGGCCGGGCTCCCCCGGCCAGGCGCTCCTCACGCAGGACACGTCCCTGAGCGCCGAAGGGTGGGTGAACTTCACGCTCGGGTATCTCATTCCGCTCTCCTTCGGGTTCTCGCCCGGGGGAAGCGGGGGCCTCGCACCCTGGAACGCCCCGTTCGGCAACTACGCCGTCACCTACGCCGCCGGCTCTCCGGGGACGGTCACCGTCAGCTTCGACAATGGCCTCTCGATCCCGATCGCCGGGACGATGGTGACGACGCTCTACGACGCGGGAGGTTCGTCGTGCGGGAGCGGGAGCCTCCCCGTGGACGCCGGAGCGGGACATCCGTTTGAGGGGAGCGCGACGGCGGCCCTCTCGCCCGGGACGTGCGTACCCGCGACGGCGGTCTCCACGTTGAGCGGGCCGGGCTACTCGTTCACGCTTCCCGAGGTGACCGTCGGATGAGCGCCGGTCCGCTTCCGGCCGGGCGGCCGGAGGGCCTCTTGGCGCCCGCGGACGCACGCCCCCGGCCGCTCCCGCTGTTGAGCCGGCTCGCGCTGGGGGTCCTCGTCTTCCTCGGGCTCTACCTGGCCCTGGTGACGCTCCCGACGTTCGCCATCCAGGCCCTCGGGTCGAACAACCTGCCGATCTCGCTCTCGACCCAGAACATCGTCCTCTTCGGAACGCTCCTCGCCCTCCTCGGCGCCGCCGCCTACATCGCCCGCCCGATGCGGATCTACGGACCCCTCGCGATGGCGGTCGATCTGGTCGAGATCGGCTACCTCCTCGTGCTCTATGCGTCGTCCCCCTTCCACGTGAGCTTCGGCGGGACCGGGGGCTCGGGGGGGATCGTGATCCAGATCGGGTTCACGCTGATCGTGCTCGTCCTGATCGGGGCGACGCTGCTGACGCTCGCCGGGGACGCGGTGACGACCGTCGAGGACCTCCAGCACCCGGGCGAGCGACTGTGGTGGTCCTACCCGATCCGCTGAGCGGGAACGCGCGTTAGCCGAGCACCGTCGCCTGCACGATCCGCACCGGGCTCTTCGGCCGGTCGTTCCCGTCCCGAGGGACGGCGGCGATCTTCTGGACGACCTCCTGTCCCGAGCGGACCTTCCCGAAGACCGCGTGCCGTTGGTCGAGCCAGGGCGTGGCTTTGAGCGTGATGAAGAACTGGCTTCCCCCGGTGTTCGGTCCCGCGTTCGCCATCGAGAAGACGCCGGGCCCATCGTGGCGGAGGTCGGTGCGGAACTCGTCCCGGATCGCGTACCCGGGGCCGCCCGTGCCGTCGCCCTTCGGGCATCCCCCCTGGATCATGAAATCGGGGATGACCCGGTGGAACGTGAGTCCGTCGTAGAACCCCTGCCGCACGAGCTTGAGGAAGTTCTCGGAGGTCTGGGGGGCGCGGTCGGCGAAGATCTCGGCGCGGATGTCGCCCTGGGTCGTTCGCAGGAGCACCGTCGGGTTCGCCATGCCGCCCGGAGGCGGTCGGCCCTAGATGAAGTCGTCGCGCACCGAGGCGAGGTACGCGAGCACTCCCACGACGATGAGGAGCGCCACGATCGACCCGAGGACACCCGCCGTCGTGAGCGAGTAGCGCGGGGTGGCGTAGAGGAAACCCCACGCCAGTCCGCTCCCCTCTCCCACCGCGTAGAGCAGGCCGAAGACGAAGACGACGACGAGCGCCCAGAGCTCCTGCCGCCAGAGCCCGAGCGCGACCGCGACGTAGACAAGGCCCACGATCAGCACGATCGCGGCGGCGATCGTCGCGTTGCTCGTCAGGAAGCTCAAGAAGGTCCCCGCGGAGGGGACGTAGCTGCCCCAGTTCGTCTGGAACGCGAGCGCGAGCAGGGAGAGGAGCCCCCCGAGGAAGAGGAAGACCCCGACGATCCCGATCAGGACCGCGATGATCGCCGCGCCGAAGGCGCGCTCGTGGGGCATCGACACGATCCGCGAGGGACGCGGGGCTACATAGTCGTTCGGGAGCCGCGACGCTTAACCGCTCTCCGAGGGTCGAAGCGCCGATGGTCGACGACGCGGAGATCCCCCGGGGGGTCGCCGAGATGGGGGACCGGGAGGAGGCGATCGTCCATTTTGACGGGGCCTGCCAGCCGGCGCGGGGCGGCGGCGTGGCGACGTACGGATTCACGATCGACTCGGCGCACGGCCACATCGAGGACGCGGGCTTGGCCGTTCCGCCGGGGGCCGTCCATGCCACAAACAACGTCGCGGAGTACTGCGGGGCGATCCGGGCGCTCGAGCAGCTCCTCGAGGACGGGTACCGGGGACGCGTGATCGTGCGCGGCGACAGCCAGCTCGTGATCCGGCAGATGACGGGGGAGTACGAGGTGCGCGCGGAGCATCTCGTCGCCTACCGCGAGCGGCTCCGGCAGCTGCTCGGCGCGTTCTCCCTCGTCCGATTCGAGTGGATCCCGCGGGAAGAGAACCAGCGCGCGGACGAGCTGTCGAAGCGGGCCCTCGCGGACGAGCTTCGCCGCTCGGGGCGGCTCCGGGGCCCGGACTAGATCCACCGAACGGTGTAGACGAGGGTACGCCCTTCGGTCGCCGCGCGTACGCGCGCCGCGTCCACGTGCGTCGCGTAGGCGGCGGCCGCCTCGAGCGTCAAGCGGTGGTGCGGCGGCCCGCTCGGCCCCGCAAAGCGGCCGGACGTCTCGGGGGCGGTGTCGGTCGGGGCCGGTCGCGGCGGAGGCGTCATCGGGCCTCGTTTCGTTCGTACGCCCGGCATCGTGGTCCCCGATCCATCGGTTCCGCGGAATCCACCCCAGCGGACCTACTTAAACTCCCGTCTCCACGGGCGCGCGCACGAGCTCGAAACGTCGTACGGCTTGATATGGGGAGGTACGTTCGCGGCGCGATGGCGTCCTTCCCGCCCCCTCCGTCGGATCCGACGATCGAGCGCGCCGAGTCCGAGCTCCGCGCCTGCGCGATCGAGGCGATGCAGGCCGACTGGGTCTACAACACCTACATCACCCTCGACAGCGAGGCGCTCAGCTCCCGCGCGAACGCGCGCCTGATCGACCGGACCGTGGCGCTCGCGAAGGAGGTCGCGGCGCTCCCCCGGGGCTCACTCTCCCCGGTCGATCAACGCAAAGCCCAGCTGCTCACCGTCTCCCTCTCGCTGGTGGCGCCGTCCGGCCCCGGCGAGTCGGAGCGCCTCGCCCGGCTGGTCGCTCGGATGCAGGCGACCTACGCTCGAGGGCGACACACCCCACGGGGCGACCCCGAGCCGCTCGACCTGCAAGCGCTCTCACGCCGGCTGGCGGAGGGCCGGGACCCCGAGCTTCTCTACGACATTTGGGACGGCTGGCACCGCGTCGGGCGCGGCGTGCGGGACGATTTCTCGCAGTACGTCGCGCTCGCGAACCGGGGGGCCCGGGAGCTCGGCTTTGCCGACACGGGGGCGATGTGGCGGTCGAAGTACGATCTCGCGCCGGCCGACTTCGAGGGGGAGGTCGAACGCCTCTGGAAGGAGGTCGAGCCGTTGTACCGCTCCTTGCACGCGTACGTTCGCGCTCGACTGGTGGACGAGTTCGGTCCGTCGGTCGTACCGCCCGAGGGTCCGATCCCGGCGCACCTGCTCGGGAACATGTGGGCGCAGAGCTGGGAGTACCTCGCCGCCCGGATCTCGCCCCCGGAGAGCGCACCGGCGTTCGACCTCACCGAGATCCTCCGATCGCGCTCGACCGACGCCGCGGGGATGGTCCGCCACGCCGAGCGGTTCTTCGTCTCGCTCGGGCTCGACCCCCTTCCGGCGACGTTCTGGGAGCGCTCGATGCTCGTGCGGCCGCGCGACCGCGAGGTCGTCTGCCACGCCTCCGCGTGGGACCTCGATTTCGAGAGCGACCTCCGGATCAAGATGTGCATCGACATCACCGCCGAGGACTTCCAAACGATCCACCACGAGCTCGGTCACAACTACTATCAGCGTGCCTACGCCGGGCAGCCATTCCTCTTCCGCGAGAGCGCGCACGACGGGTTCCACGAGGCCGTCGGGGACACGGTGGGCTTGTCGGTGACGCCGGAGTACCTCGTTCGGATCGGCCTCCTCGACCGGGCTCCGCCGGCGGAGCAGGACATCGGCCTCTTGTTGCGGACGGCGCTCGAGAAGATCGCCTTCCTCCCGTTCGGCCTGGTCGTCGATCGGTGGCGCTGGAAGGTCTTCGCGGGCGAGATCTCGCCGCGCGACTACAACCGGACGTGGTGGGAGATGCGCGAGCGTTACCAGGGCATCCGGCCGGCTCGGCCGCGCGGGGAAGAGGAGTTCGACGCCGGGGCGAAGTTCCACGTGCCGGCGAGCGTTCCCTACATGCGCTACTTCCTCGCCCACGTCCTCCAGTTCCAGTTCCACCGAGCGCTGGCGCGC
>JAJZMW010000082.1 GCA_021848165.1 Thermoplasmata archaeon | reverse complement strand
GGGCCCGACCCTGTCGGGCAGCACGACGGCCCAGCTCCGTGCCGGCAGAGGCCACGGCGCCGGGCCGGGGACGACGGGCCACGCATCGGCCAGCGGCGGCGCGGCCGTCCACGCCTCGCTCGCGGCCCACGCGTCGACCGCCGCGGCGGTCGGTGGCACGGTCGCCACGAAGGCCGCGGGCTTGGCGATCGCGGGGACCACCGCCGCGAAGATCGCGCTCGCGACGGGGCTCGCGATCGCCGGCGTGGCCGTTGCGATCCATACCGGCGCCGCCGGAGCGGTCGCCCAGGGAGCGCAGAGCGCGATCGGGTCGATCGTCAGCTCGGTCCACGCCCACCTCGGGCTGCAGCTCGGGAACTAGGGGACCCCGAGCGGCCCGGGAGCGGCGGTCGGGGGAAGAGCCGGAGGCGGGTCTCGGCGTGGCGGCGGATCTCCGCCCAGTGCGCCGCCTGGCGCGCCGGGGCCGGTCCGGCCCGCACGGTCCACCGGATCGGCAATCGCACCTCCCAGAGCAGGAGTGCATCCGGTGGCGCGAGCGGCAGCGGACGCGGCTGGGCCCCGTCCGCCGCCGCGATGAGGTCGCCGACGGTCCACCGACCGGCTTCGACCTCGAGGAGCCCCGCCACGATCTTGCGGACCATCCCCCAGACGAACGAGCGGGCGCGCACGTCGACGCGCACCCCCGTTCCATCGTACCGCGCTCGGACCGACCCGAGCGGACGCAGGACCGGGATCGGGCCCCGGATCCCCCGGCCGAACGACCGGACGTCGATCGACGACGGGAGGGATCGCGCGATCGCGTCCAGCCGCCCGGCGCGCGCGCGGGTGCCGGGAAGGAAGTAACGGTACTCGCGGTCGAGCGCCGACCGGACCCGGAACCCGGGCGGGGCCGGCGCCGCGGCGGTGAAGAAGATCGGAGGCGCGAGGCCGTTCATCGCCCGCAGGACCGCTGCGCCGTCCAGCGGCAGGTCGACGGCGAGAGCGTTCGCCCGCGCGCTGACCTGGCCGTCGGTGCGGCTCGCCACCTCGAGGTGCGCCGCGGACGCGGGTCGTGCGAGCCCCCGGCGCTGGAGCTCCGCGAGCAAGACCCCTTCGACGGTCCGGCGGCCGGGTTGGCGCGCCCACCCGTCGAAGTCGTGCCCGTCGTAGCCGAAGCGAAGGACCCAGCGCATCGCGGGACGAGGAACGTCCGAGGGCCTTGAACGCTTGCGCCGGCGCGGGGCGGTCTACGGCGTCGGCTCGCCGCGGACCTGCGCGTCGGCGACGCGCAGGGCGGTGTCGAGGGCCGCCACGCCCCGGTCGATCTCTTCGCGCGTGACGATGAGGGGCGGCGCGATCACGAGGTGGGAGACCCAGCCGATGCAGTAGACGCCCTGGCGCATCATCTCCTGCACCACCGCGTCGACGACCAGCGGGCGCCCCGCGATCTTGTCGTCCTCCGTGTTGAACGGCTCCTTCGTCGTCCGGTCGCGGACCAGCTCGATCGCGGCGAACAGACCGATCCCTCGGACCTCGCCGATCGAGGCGTGCCGCTCCGAAAGGGCCCGCAGCTGCCCCAGGAGGTACTCCCCCTCGCGACGCGAGCGCTCGATCAGGTCCAGGCGCCGGTATTCGTCGATCGCCGCCACCGCCGGGGCGAGCGTGATCGGATGCGCTTCGTAGGTGTGGCCGTGGGGGAAGTAGCGCTCGCGGAAGGCGTCGTGGATCGGCGCGCTCGTCGCCGTCAGGCCGAGAGGAACGGCGGCGCCGGTGATCCCCTTCGCGGTCGTGAGGATGTCGGGAGTGACCCCCCAGCGCTGGACGGCGAACCACTCGCCGATCCGGCCCCAGGCGCTCATCACTTCGTCCGCGATCAGGAGGACCTCGTGGCGGCGGGTGATCTCCCGGATCATCGGGAGGTACTCCGGGACCGGGACGAGGACGCCGTTCGTCCCAACGACCGGCTCGACGATCATCGCCGCCACGTCCCCCTCGCGCGCGATCTGCTCGTCGACCGCCGTCGCGCAGCGGACGCCGCAGGAGGGGTAGGTGAGGTCGAACGGGCAGCGGTAGCAGTAGCAGTCCGGGGCGAAGACGGTCCCCGGCACCTTCTGATGCCGTTCGATGACCCGCCGGCGGAACTCCCCCGTCACGCTGATCGACGCCGCCGTGGCACCGTGGTAGGAGCGGAACCGGGAGACGATCTTGGAGCGGCCCGTGACGGCCCGGGCGATCTTGAGCGCCGCCTCGTTCGCTTCCGTCCCCGAGGTGCTGAAGAAGAAGTGGTCGAGGCCGCTCGGGACGATCTCGCGCAACCGTCGGCTCAGCTCCGCCCGCGCGGGAGAGGTCATCCCGGGGGCGAGGTAGGGGAGCGTGCGGGCCTGCTCGGCGATCGCCTCGCTCACCCGGGGGTTCGCATGGCCGAGGTTCGTGGCGACGAGCTGGCTCGAGAAGTCGAGGTACTCCTTCCCGTCGACGTCCCAGAACCTCGATCCCGCGGCCCGGGTCACGAGGAGCGGGTTCCAGCCGCCCTGCCGGCGCCACGTGACGTAGTTCGTCTCCCGTACGATCCGCCGCTGCTCCTCCGGCTCCACCCGCCTCCTCCTCGTCGCCCGATCCGGGGCCGGGGTCCTTAGGCGCCGGCGTAGTTGACGCTGATGAGCTTGACCTCGGTCATCTCCTGCATCGCCCAGCGCAGCCCTTCCCGGCCCAGGCCGCTCGCCTTGATCCCGCCGAACGGCAACGCGTCCCATCGGATGTTCGTCGGATCGTTCACGTGAACTCCGCCGGCGCGGAGGCGGCGGGCGAGCGAGAAGGCGGTGGCGAGCCGCGACGTGTACACGGCCGCCTGGAGGCCGTACGGCGTCGAGTTCGCGATCCGCACCGCGTCCTCCGGGGTCGAGAAGCGGACGATCGGGGCGAGCGGGCCGAACGGCTCCTCCCGGACGACGCGGGCGTCCTCCGGGACGCGATCGAGGACCGTCGGAGCAAAGTAGAAGCCACCGGCCGGCGCGGACGCCGGCCCGCCGCCGGCGAGGACGGTGGCGGATCGACCGCGCGCGTCGTCGACGAGCGCCACCAGGCGGTCGATCGCGGCGCGGTCGATCACCGGGCCGACCTCGGTCGACGCCTCCATCGCGCCGCCGACCCGCAACCCCCGGGCCCGCTCGCCGAGCGCCCGGGCGAACCGGTCGGCGATCGACTCCTGCACGAGCAACCGCTTCGAGGCGGTGCAGACCTGGCCGGAGTAGAGGAACGCGCCCCGCGCCGCCGCCGCCACCGCCGCGGAGAGGTCGGCGTCCTCGAGGACGATCACGGGGTCCATCCCGCCCATCTCGAGGAGGATCCGCTTCGCATGGCGTCCCGCCGTCTCGGCGAGGCGCTGGCCCACCTCGGTCGAGCCGGTGAACGTCACGAGCCGGGTCCGCGGATGCTCGACCAGCGCCGTGCCGAGCGCTCCCCCGGGCCCGAGGACGACGTTGAACGCGCCGGCGGGCACCCCGGCGGCGTGGAGGTGCTCGGCGAGGCGCAGCGCGGTGAACGGGGCGTTGCTCGTCGGCTTCGCGACGACGGGGTTGCCGACCGCGAGGGCGGGGGCGATCTTGTGGCAGAGCAGGTTGAGGGGGAAATTGAACGGGCCGATCGCCACGACGACCCCGATCGGGTCGCGCACGGTGAACAAGAAGCGGGTCTCGTTCCCGGGGGGGCGCTCGTAGGCGTCCGCCGGATACGTCTCTCCGACGAGCTGCCGGATCTCCTCGGCGGCGAACTCGAAGACGCCGCTCGCGCGGTCGACCTCGGCCCGCGCGTCGCCGATCGGCTTGCCGACCTCCCGAGCGATCAGCGTCGCCAGCGTCTCCCGGTCCGCCCGGATCCGTTCGGCGACCGTCCGCAGGATGGCGGCCCGCCGGTGGCCGGGCGTCGCGCCCCACGACTCCTCGACGGCGGCCGCCGCGTCGATCGCGGCCCGCGCGTCCGCGACGGTCCCGACCGCCGCTTCGCCGAGGGTCCGTCCCGTCGAGGGGTCGATGACGGGCCGATACTCCCGGCCGGTCGGCTCGCGTCGCTCTCCGTTCAGGAAGAGCGTCGCCCGCCCGTCGTGCGGCATCTCCGTCGACATCGCCGCCGCCACGGGCCCGGGAGGTATAATGACGGCCGGGTCGCGCGCGGGCCCGCTCTCCGAAGCCTCAAAGGAGCCTCCGCGATAGGCACGGCCGGAGGTCGACCGAAACGCCCGTGCCCGAACCTCGGCCCACGAGCCGCGGGCCCGATCGTCGGATCTCCTACGTCGACAGCCACACCGAGGGGGAGCCGACCCGGGTCCTCCTCGACGGCGTCCCCGACCTCGGTCCGGCTTCGGCGCTCGACCGCCGGGAACGCCTCGCCCGGGACCACGACTGGGTCCGTCGCCTCTCGCTCGCTCCGCCGCGCGGATCGCCGGAGACGGTCGGGGCGCTTCTCGGCCCGGGCGTGCGGGAGGACGCTCACTCGGTCGTGTTCTTCAACAACGCCGGCTACCTCGGGATGTGCGGCCACGGCACGATCGGGGTCCTGGTGACGCTCGGGCACCTCGGCCGCATGTCGATCGGGGAATCCCATCGCCTGGAGACCCCGGTCGGTCCGGTCGAGGGCCGCCTCCACGCGGCGAACGAAGCCTCCTTCCGCAACGTTCCAAGTTACCGGCTGCGGTCGAACGTTCCCGTCGAGGTCCCCGGCCACGCCCCGATCGTCGGGGAGATCGCGTGGGGCGGCAACTGGTTCTTCCTCGCTCCGGTCGAACCGGAGGAGATCCGCCGCGACCGGCTCGATGAGCTGCATCGATTGGCGAGCGAGATCCGCCACGAACTCGCCCGTCGCGGCCTCCGGGGCGAGAACGGGGCCGAGATCGATCACGTGGAGCTCGTGGCCGACGCCGACCATCCCGGCGCCGACGGGAAGAACTACGTCCTGTGCCCGGGCGGTGAGTTCGACCGCTCGCCGTGCGGCACGGGAACGAGCGCCAAGGTCGCCTGCCTGGTCGCCGACGGTCGCTTGCGCCCGGGCGACGTGTGGCGCCAGGAAGGGATCCTCGGCACGCAATTCGCCGTCGAGGTCCAGATGGAGGGGGACCGGGTGACCCCGATCGTTCGCGGTCACGCCTACCTCACCGGGGAAGGCACGCTCCTCTGGCAGGATGCGGATCCTCTGCGGGAGGGGCCGTGACCGGGACCGCGGAGGCGTACGATGTTGTCGTCGTCGGCGCCGGGATCATCGGCGCGAGTTGCGGAGCCGCTCTCGCCGCGGCCGGCCGACGGCCCCTGCTGATCGAGAGGGCTGGTATCGCGAGCGGGACCACCCGCGCGGGGATGGGCCACGTCGTGGTGACCGGAGGCTCGCCCGAGATCTCCCGGCTCTGTCGCGATTCGCAGGAGCTCTGGCGGGAGCGGGCGGCCGGTGCCTGGAAGGACCGCGTCGCGATCCGCCCCGTCGGGACCCTCTGGCTGGCGCGGGGCCCGGAGGAGCGAGCTCAGGTCGAGCCCCTCGCCGAGCGCCTCCGCGCGAATGGAGCTCGGGCCGAGCTCCTCGACCGGTCGGGGATCCTCGCCCGGGAACCGTCGATCGGACCCCGCGTGACCTCCGGGGTCTTCGCGCCGGACGACCTCGTCGTCGATGCGGTGTCCGCCACGCACCAGCTGGTCGACGAGGTCACGCGCCGGGGCGGGGCCGTTCGGACCTCGACCGAGGTCCGGCGAC
>JAJZMW010000011.1 GCA_021848165.1 Thermoplasmata archaeon | reverse complement strand
CGACCCCGTGGTCGCGCGCGGGGGGGGCAACGCCGGTCCCGGGGAACGGCGAATCGGTCCGGCGATCGATCGCCCGCGCGCTCCTGCGCGTCGCGCTCTTGATCGGGGGGATCCTCTGGGCGCTGGGCGGTCTCGCGCTTTTCGTGACCGACCCGGCGCCGTTCGCTTCGGCCGGTTTCTGGTTCGCGTTCCTGGTCCAGCATGAGTTCGTGGCGGGCGTGGCGATCTTCCTCTCGGTCGTCCCGGGGCTGGGCCGGGCCGTGTTCGAGTGGAGCTCGCGAAGGCGGGGAGGATGGGCCCTCCGCCTCCCGCTCCTGCTCGCGGGCGTCTCCCTTCTCGGGTGGATCCCTCCGGCGGGGCTGGGCTCCGGGGCGGCGGGACTGTTCAACGAAGTCTTCGGCATGGCGGGGCTCCCGACGAGCTGGGGGGCCGTGGTACCCGCCGTGGTCGGCCCGATCGCGCTCGGCCTTCGGTGGGGCCTCGGCTACGTCCTGCTCGGCGCCTGGGGGCTCGTGCTCGGCGCGTTCCCGGCGCGGGCGATGGGGTGGTTCTACCCGCTCTCGACGACCGCTCCCACCGCGGGGATCGAGTCGTCGGCCCCGGCGCCGTCCGAGCTCGCCCGAGACCGTCCGATCGGGGAATAAGCCCGCGAGGGGAGCCCCGGGTCGATGGCCTACGAGGTCCTCCTCGTTCCGATCGCGGCCGGGATGGTCGTTGCCACGGCGCTCCTGGTCAAGATGAGCGCGCAGGCGCGAACGACCGCGCGGGCGGCCGGGACCGTCTTCCTGCTGGCGATGATGGAGGCGATGCTCCTCGGCGGGCTCGTCTACCTTCTCGCGCCGTCGACCGCGGGCCTGGTCGATGCGCTGTGGGTCACGAGCGCGGTGATGAGCCTCGCCGTCGTCCCGATCTTTTGGCAGTTCCTGCGCGACGCCCGCCGGCAAATCGCCGAAGGGGGGACCGGATACGCGTCCCAGCCGTTCCGCCCGAACGTTCGCTTTTCCCTCCTCGTCCTCGCTCTGGTCGTCTCGAGCGAGTTCCTCATGGGGCTGGTCTTCGAGCTCGCCTCGGGAACCCCGTGGGCCTCCTTGACGAGCGGACCGAGCGGGGCGGCCCTCGCCCTCCTCTCCCAGGTCGTCCTGAGCCCCTGGTTCGTCTTCACCATGGCCGCCGAGATGGCGCTGACCGTCGCCCTCCTCCGCCGGGAGCTCCTGGCTCCCTTCGGGGTGCTCCTCGCGGGGCAGGTGGGGATCATGGTCGCCACCCCGACCGCTCTCGGGGGCGCCTCCTGGCCGCTCGGCGCGATCGTCGTCGGCTCGGTCGCCATGATCGCCCTCGTCGTCTATGCGATGGAGTTCGTCTACCGGAACCCCGAGCTCTCCCGCGCCGCGGGGACCTACCTCGTTCGCCTCCTCGCCATCTACGGGGCGATGATGGCCGGGATCTTCCTGTGGCAGGCTTCGGGCGACGGGCTGCTGCTCGCCGTCGCCCTCCTCGCCGAGATGGCGCTCTACTTCGATCTGGTCGTACGGTCCGGCCGCCTCGCCACGAGCGAGACGTTCGCGTGGCTGCGCGACGCCCGGTGGACGTTCGGCCTCCTCGCCGGCGTCTTCGTAGCGGAGATCTTCATGGGGGCGGTCCTCGACCAAGCGATCCTGCCGGGCTGGTACACCGGGCTCGGGATGTGGGCGCTCACGGGGTCGGGGACGGACGTCGCGACGGCGGCGGTCCACAACGGCTTCCTCTTCCTCTCCGCCGTCACCGCGTCGGTCTGGTTCCTCGCGATGATGGGCGCCGAGATGGGGACCTTGGTCGTCTACAAGTTGCGGGAGACCCGCAGTCGGGAGACGCGGGTCCGGCTCGGGGTGATGCTCGGGAGCTACGCCGCCTTCGCGGTCTTCTTTCCGAGCGTCTACTACACCATCGTCTTCCCGTCGGCGCCGGATCCCTCCGTGGTGCCTCTCCTCGGCTGGAGCATGGGCGTCGGGAGCGCCCCGCTCGCCCCGATCGTCTTCGGGGCCGTCGTCGGAACCTACGCGATCACGGCCGCGCTCTCGATGGCGTTCGGGCGGCGGTGGCTCTGTTCGGTCTTCTGCACGGCGCCCCTCATGTTCCAAGGGACGACGATCGACGCGATGAAGACGTTCAACCGGTCGTCGTCGATCGGCCACCGGTACCTCGGCAGCCGCTTCTCCTCGCTCTACTCCGCCACGCTCGCGATCACGATGGCCGCGCTCGTCGCGGTCTCCCTCCTCTCGTATCTCGACGCGATCGGGACGCTCCACGCGCAGATCCTCGGCCTCGACCCGAGCGTTTTCTTTTTCGCCCTCTCGTTCGGCGTTCTTTGGTACCTGATGTTCGTCCTGATCCCGTTCGTCGGGAACTACAACTGCGTGACGATGGGATGGTGCTACACCGGGATCATCGCGCAGGCGTTCCAGAGCCTGGGCGCTTTCAAGCTCAAGGTCCGCGACCGGGAGGTCTGCCGGGCGTGCACAACGCTCGACTGCGCGAAGGGGTGCCCCGTGGGCCTCGT
Organism: Thermoplasmata archaeon; assembly: GCA_021848165.1. Taxonomy (GTDB): domain Archaea; phylum Thermoplasmatota; class Thermoplasmata; order Lutacidiplasmatales; family UBA184; genus Lutacidiplasma. The sequence continues at coordinate 3,199 of JAJZMW010000011.1, read as the reverse complement.
CGACATGCCCGGGCACTTCCGAACGAAGGGGGAGTTCCGGAGCTCGAAGTGCTGCGGGGTCGGCGATTGCGTGGAGGCGTGCCCGTACGGGAACCTCTACATCCACGATATCCGCCATCTGATCGGCCGGTGGCTGCGAGCCGGCGCGGCCCCGCATCGCTCGCCGGCGGCGCTGCCGATGGCGCGATCCCGCCCCGTCCCTCCCGAACCGGCGAAGGCGCACCCCGCCTCCCTCGATTCGGGGGGGCGCTAGCGAGCGGCGTTAGGCGAGCTCGGGGCCCGATGCGTGGACCTCGAGCCGCGGAGCACCCGAGGACGGCCGGGAGCTGGTGAGGCGAGTCAGAACGAGCGCCACCACGAGCAGCACGCCCCCGAGGAAGAACGCCGTCCCTTGCCCGGCGAGGTACTCCGCGGCCTGGGCGGGCACCAGAGTTCCGGAGAAGTTCCCCAAAAACAGCGCGTAGACGAGCGCGGGAGAGACCGACGCGGTGATCGCGATCAGACCGACCGCGAAGCTGAGCACCATACCCGTGTTGCGGAAGGTGTTCATGATCCCCGAACCGACCCCGTAGCGGCCCTCGGGCGAGTTCGACATGATCGTGCTCGTGTTCGCGGGCCAGAACAACCCGCCCCCGACGCCGAACAGCGCCTCGACCACCGCGAGGAGCCAGATCGGGGTCCCGGTCGTGAGCAGGCTCAGACCGAAGAGGGTCACGATCTGGAAAAGAAGCCCGATGGTCGCGATGCGCCGCGCCCCCCATCGATCCGTGAACCGACCTCCGAACGGGCCGATGATCGCGACCGCGATCGCGTTCGGCAGGATGAGGTAGGAGCTCTGCAGGACCGACAGACCGTAGATCCCCTCGAGGTAGAACACGAGCAGGAAATTGACGCTGAAGACCGCGATCGATTGCAGGAGCGCGGCGGTGACCGCCAGGGAAAAGGTCCGTTCTCGGAAGAACCCGAAGTCGATGATCGGCTGCGGACTGTAGCGGATCTCCCACACCGCGAACGACGCGAAGAGCGGTACGACCAGGCCGAAGGAGAGGAGGGTCAGGGGGTCGGTCCAGCCCGAGAGGAGCCCCCAGGTAACCCCGAAGAGGAGGGACGTCAAGCCCGCGGTGAAGAGCACCGCGGCCGGCAGATCGAACGTCTCTCCCTGCGGGGCGGTGACCTTCGACTCCCGCAGCGTGCGGTACGCCCAGATCGTACCGAAGATCCCGATCGGGATGTTGATCCAGAAGATGACCCGCCAGGTGGTGAGCGTGATGATCGCGGCGCCGAGGATGATGCCGACCACCGAGCCGAGGCCCCAGACGACGGCGATCATGCCGAACGCGCGACCCCGCTCTCCCGCGGGGAACGCCTCCGAGAGGATCGCGAACGAGTTCGCCGTGAGCAACGCCGCCCCGACCCCCTGCACGGCCCGGAACCCGACGAGCATCTCTCCGTTCAGCGCGAAGCCGCACAGGGCCGATCCCACGGTGAACACAACGAACCCCAGGTTGTACATCCGCTTGCGGCCGTAGATGTCGGAGATCCGGCCAAAGCTCAGGACGAACGCGGTGGTTGCGAGCAGGTAGGCGATGACGACCCAGATGATGGTGACGTAACTCGAGTGGAGATCGCCCGCGATCGGGAAGAGCGCGAGCAGCACGATGGTCCCGTCGACCGCGGCCATCATCGCGCCGACGGACGTGACCGAGAACGCCTTCCATTTGTACTCCATCGACCCCTCAGACCTCCCGCTCGGCGATGGAGGAGCGGACGAGGGGGTCCGGCCCGGTCCCTCGGCGGGCCGGGCCGGCTCGGTGCGTATCGAGCGTATCCTTACGAGAGGATCTCGATCTTCGCGGCCGGCGCGTGGAATCCGGACGTCCGGTGGCTGCCGTCGCAGTTCGGCTTCTTCTGGCTGTGTCCGCACCGGCAGAGCGCGGCGACCGTCTTTCCGTCGACCATGACCAGGTTCGGCCCGTTCTCCACCGACTGCACTTCGACCTTCGGCATGTCCCTCGCAACCACCGCTCGGAAGATAAGGCGACGCTCACCCTTGCGCCACTCTCTCTCCGCCGAGTTACGGGGGCGTCTTCGGCTTCCCCTTGGGAATCAGGATCTCGACCAGGGGTTTGCCCCCGTACTTCGGCTTCCCGCATTTCGGGCACGCCACCCAATCGTCGGCGAGAGAATCTCCGCAGTACTCGCACTTGTCGGTCATCGGGGCGGGAACGCCCTGAGGGCTTTAGGGATTGGCCGCGGCCGCGCGCGGATCGGCACGATTCCCGATCGGGAGCGGCGCGGACCCGCCGATGGGTATCAACCATCAGTTGAATAACCCAGAAACTCTTGGGGGTTGCATGCCGAAGAAGGCCGGCAAGAAGGGGAAGAAGAAAGCCTCGAAGGGACGGAAGAAGAAGTAACGGCCTTTGGCCGTCCCTTCGTCGCTCCCCCCGGGGGAGATTGCTTGCGGGGACCTCCCACCTCGGTCGTATGCCGAGGGGTGTCTTCGGATCTCCCCTACCCCTTTCCGACACGGAACGGTCGGATTCTTGTGGGGGCCGCGAGAAACGGGTCCGCCGTACGCTCCTCGCTCCAAGGGCCCCTGCGGACGAGAGTTATCTACCGGGGCGCGTCCTCTGCGGACGGCCGGGCCACACCGATCCGAAGGACGCGATGAACCCACCCCCTCCCTACCGTTTGGCGGCGATCCAGATGCGCGCCGGTCCCGAACCCGATGCGAACGTCGACCGTGCGATCGAGCTCCTCCGCCGGGCGCACGACCGCGGCGCCGACGTCGCGCTCCTCCCGGAGCTGTTCCGCACGCAGTACTTCTGCCAACGAGAAGACCACGAGATGTTCGAGTTCGCGGAGCCGATCCCCGGCCCAACGACCGGCACGCTGGCGCAGTTGGCGGCCGACCTCCACCTGGGGATCTTCGCCCCGGTCTTCGAGCGGCGGGCGGCGGGGGTCTACCATAACTCGGTCGTGGCGATCGATCCCCGCGGGCAGGTCGTGGGGATCTATCGGAAGATGCACATCCCGGACGATCCGCTCTACTACGAGAAGTTCTACTTCACCCCCGGCGATCTCGGGTTTCGCAGCTTCGATCTCGGGGTCGGTCGGGTGGGCGCCTTGATCTGTTGGGACCAGTGGTACCCCGAAGCCGCGCGGCTCACGGCGCTGACCGGCGCCGAAGCGATCG
>JAJZMW010000137.1 GCA_021848165.1 Thermoplasmata archaeon | reverse complement strand
TCGCCCACGATGGGCGAGCTCGAACGCTACCTTCGCGAACACCCCCGCCGGAGCGGGGGCTGGGACACGGCCGCGCGGTCGGAAGGGGACCCGGACGCCGCGCTCCCGCGGTGCCCCGATCGGATCCAGGCGACCTATCGCGCGTCCTACATCGCCCACGTCCCCCTCGAGACGAGGGCGGCCCTCGCGCGGTGGGACGGGGAGCGCCTCACCGTCTGGCTGGGCACGCAAACCCCGTTCCGCGCCCGGGAGGTCGTGGCGAAGGGGCTCGGGATCCCGATCGAACACGTCCGGATCCATGTTCCTCCGACGGGCGCCGGGTTCGGTGGGAAGCACGGGGGGGATGTCGCGATGGACGCGGCCCGGCTCGCGCGGGGCGCCGGCCGTCCGGTCCTGCTCACGTTCACGCGGGAGGAGGAGTTCCAGCACGGGTACCTCCGGCCGTACTCCCTCGTCGACGCCACCGCCGCCACGGACGCTTCGGGCCACCTGCTCGCGTGGACATTCCACAACGTCAACGCCGGGGCCGCGGCGATCGAACCGCCCTACCGGATCCCGAACATTCGGCTCACCAACGAGCTCTCGGAGTCCCCCCTCCCCCAGGGGGCCTACCGCGCGCTCGCGGCGAACGCGAACAACTTCGCGCGCGAGACGCTGATCGACGAGCTCGCGATCCAACGGTCGCTCGATCCGCTCCGATTCCGCCTCGACCATCTGGACGACCCCCGCCTGGTCGCGGTCCTCCGGCGGGCCGCCGACGAGGCCGGCTGGTCGGAGTGGCGACGACCGGCGGGGCGGGGCCACGGCCTGGCGATCGGTCGAGAGAAGGGAGGGCGGGTGGCCACGATCGCGGAGGTGCACGTCGATCCCGATCGGGCGGTCCGGGTCGAGCGGATCGTCACCGTCGTCGAGGCGGGGGCGATCGTCCACCCCGCGAACCTCCGCTCGCAGGTGGAGGGGGCGACCGTGATGGCCCTCGGGGGAGCCCTCTTCGAGGAGATCCGCTTCGCGTCCGGTCGCATCCTCAACGGACGGCTCTCGCAGTATCGGGTCCCTCGCTTCTCGGATCTCCCGCGTCTCGAGATCCATCTGATCGATCGGCGCGAGTCGCCCCCGGCGGGCGCGGGCGAGACCCCGATGATCGCGGTCGCCCCCGCCGTCGGCAACGCGATCTTCGACGCCACGGGCGTTCGCCTGCGATCCCTGCCGCTCCGTCTCGGCGCGGCCCCGGCGGCGTAGGGCCCGCGGCGGGCTGCGCGCCCCGGCGTGCGCCGTCCCCCCTCCCATCCGCGGCACGCTTCCTCTCGGAGCCGGAGTTCTAATACCGGGAGGCCGCGATCCCGTTCGATGGGGCCCTCCTCCCTTCGAGGGTTCGCTCCCGCCCTCTGCGCCATCGGGCTGGCGATCGCCCTGCTCGCCCCGACCGGGTCCGTGGCAGGTCACGCGGCGATACCGGCGACCCGCGCGACGGCACCGTCCGTCCCCGCTGCGCCGGCAGCGCCCCCGGCCACTGGCGCCTCGCGACGGCCCTCCCGCGGTGCGGCATCGGGGGACGCGCTGGTCAACTACTCGGTCTCCACGCTCGATTTGGTCGGCAATCGGCTCGTTCCGGGGAACGCCCTCCTCGCGAACCCGGGGGCTCCGGATGCGATCGCCTACGACGCGATCGCCGGCACCGCCGTCACTGCGGGCACCGGGGGGACCGTCACGCAATTCTCCCTTCCGTCCGCCGAACCCCAGAAGACCGTCGCCATCGGATACACCCTGACCAGCCTCGTCTTTCTCGCGCCGTGGAACGAGTTCTGGGGGTCGGATCCGAGCGACCAGCTGCTCGTCGTCCTGGACGCTCGGGATCTCGGCGTCGTTGGGACGATCCCGATCGGCCCGGACATGGGAGGTCTTGCGTTCGATCCGGCGCAGGGGATCGTCGCCGTCGCCGGCGGCGCCCCGAACGCCATCACCGAGGTGGCGGCCGCGTCGCGGACGATCCTGCGCTCCGTCCCGGTCGGCGCCGGGCCGGGGCAGGTCGCCTACGATCCGCGGACGGACCAGTTCTTTGTCGTGAACGGCGATCCGTTCGGGTCGGGCGGGGATACGGTCAGCGTCGTCGACGCGGCCAACGGCACCGTCGTCGCCTCCATCCCGGTCGGGGTCTTCCCCGGCTCGATCGTCTACGACCCGGTCTCGAGCGACCTGTTCCTCGTCAACACCTACGCCTTCACCATCGATCCGGCGAACGTCGCGGTGATCTCGGACCGGACCGACACGGTCCTCCAGACCATCCTCGTCGGCAACGATCCGGTCGCGGAGGTCGCCGACCCGACCGCCGGGGCCGTCCTGGTCCTGCTGAACGGCAACGCGACCGACCCGTCCCCCGCCGCCCTCGAAGTCAACACGACGCACGACGCCGTGGTCGGAACGATCCCGATCGGCTCCGGAGCGGTCGGCGGCGTGTGGGCGCCGGCGTCGGCGATCGTCGTCCTCGCCAACGGGGGATCGCAGAACCTCACGATCCTCTCCGCCGGTTCTCTCGTCGAGATCGGGTCGGTCCCGATCGGCGCGCTCCCCTTCGGGAGCGCCTACGACCCGGCGAACGGGATGTACTACGTGGTCGACCGGGCCGCGAACGCGGTCGACGTGATCTCGGGGGCGACCGGCCACGTGGCGGGGTCGATCCCCCTTGGGGCGCAGCCGTTCGGGATCGCGCTGGATCCGGAGCTCGGGCTCGGCATCGTCAGCCTGTCGGCCGCGAACGCGGTGGCGATCGTCTCCCTCGGTTCCGAGCGGGTCGTCGCGACCGTGGCCGTCGGGCTCGATCCGCTCGGGCTCGCCGTCGACCCGCAGACCCACGACGCGTACGTCGCCGACGCGACGTCGAACGCGGTGACCGAGGTCTCGCTGGAATCCCTCGCCCCCACCGCCACCGTTCCCGTGGGCGCTGCCCCCGCGAACGTCGCGATCCTGGCCGGCACGGGGGAGATCGCGGTCGCGAACGTCGGCTCCAACAACGTCTCTCTGATCGATGCCTCCACGAACCGGGTCGTGGCCTCGCTCCCGGTCGGCTTGAGCCCGTTCGGCCTGGCGTACGATCCGTCGACGCAGCAGTTGTTCGTCGGCAACACCGGGATCTTTCGAGCGCACGTCGGAACGAACGTGACCGTGCTCTTGCCGAGAATCCTTGCCGAGGAGGGGAGCATTCCGGTCGGGGACGAGCCCGGCGGGGTGACCTACGACCCGGTCAATGGGCTCGTGCTCGTCGCCAACCTCGCGTCGGACAACGTCAGCGTGGTCTCCCCCGCGGCGTTCCGGAGCGTGGCCAGCGTGGCGGTGGGGGAGGAGCCGTCGTTCGTGAGCATCGCGAACGCGAGCGGGATCGCCCTGGTCAGCAACACCCTCCAAGGGACCCTGGCGTGGCTCACGCCGAGCGAGTTCCCGGTCACGGTCGAGGAGGCCGGGCTCCCGGGGGGAACGGCGTGGTCGATCGAGCTGCCGAACGGGACCGTGCTCCGCTCCTCGGAGAACCGAACCACGTTCTTCCTGGCGAACGGTTCCACGCCGTACCGGATCGGGTCCGCCAACGCCTCCTACGCCGCTCCCGGAGGGACGTTCGTCGTCGACGACGCTCCGTTGGTCGTTGTGGTGAACTTCTCTCTGGTGCGCTACGAAGTGACCTTCGTGCCGAACGGCCTCCCGTGGGGGGTCAACTGGACCGTGGAAGTGGCGGGGGAGGCCGAGTCGTCGGCCGCGTTGCCCCTCGGATTCCCGGAACCGAACGGGACGTACTCCTACCGCGCCAGCAGCCCCGGATGGATCCCGGCGCCCTCCCGCGGGTCGGTGACCGTGAACGGGTCGTCGATCCGGGAGAGCATCGGCTTCCGCCGCGCCACGTACGCCGTCACTCTCACCGCCTCCGGGCTGCCCGCGGGAACGGCGTGGCGCGTTGACGTGAATGGAACGATCTTCGGATCGGCGGGCCCCTCGATCGTGGCGCTCGAACCGAACGGAACCTACGCGATCCAGATCCCCCCGCTGCTGGGGTTTGTCGGCGAGGTGTCGGCCGACGTAGCGCTCGTCGCCGGGGCTCCGGTCGAGATCGCGGTCGGGTTCGCCCCGGCGTGGTTCGTCACGTTCGATCGTCCGCCCGGGGCCCCCCTCGGGGCGACATGGGTGGCGTATCTGAACGCGTCGCGGAACTCCTCCCCCGATCGATCGGGTCTCACTTTCTCCGACTGGAACACGAGCGCCGCCACGAACGGGAGCGAGCTTTTCCTCGAAGCGCCGAACGGCACCTACGACTTTGCCATCGTGGTGCAGGGGGTTCCGGAGCTCCGCATCGCCGGCGCGATCGCGGTGGCCGGCTCGAACCAGACCGCCAACCCTTCCCCCGCGCCCTCCAGCTCTTCGACGCTCGGCCTGGGGGGTCTCGGATGGATCGAGCTCCTCACGGTCGGGGCGGCCGCTCTCGGGATAGGGGTCGCCATCGGTTGGCGGGCCCGACGACCTCCGGGCCCGGTCCGGATCCCTCCCCCGGAGTGAAGGACCGCCGAGCGAGACGCAACGCCCCACGGACCGCCCTCCGGCGCTCGACGGGCGTGCGTGCGACCGATCGGCGCTCGGCTCCGCGGCGTCCCGCGAGAGATGGGCCGGCGCTCACCCGTGGTGAGCACGTCCCGTGCGCTGGGCAGAACTCGGACGCCGGCTTCGATCCCTGGCAGGGACCTATGCACGAGTCGAGTTTCGGGAAGCGCCCGACCATCGTCGCACGTTTCCGACGGGGAGGCCACGCAGGGACCGTCCGCTGCTACCACGGCGTGACGCGCAGGGCCAGCGAGAGCGGTTTCTCCGCGCTCCGCGGATGGGAGCGGGAGCGAACGGCCGGGGTCGCCTTCCCGACCATCAAGTGCCGCGTCGAGAGCACCCGGCCGGGGTATTGGAGCCTCCTCGGCTGGATCCAAGGCGTGACCCAGGTCTTTCCGGGCCGACCGAACCCCGTCCGCATCGTCGATCGGCTTCCCGTCTATCGGCGCCTCGATCTCCCGTTCGCGACCCTCGGGTACGAGCCCGCGTTCTTCGATGCACCGGCCTACAACTCTCGGCCGGCGGTCGACTGGCGGGCCGCGCTGTTCCTCTGCACGCTCCCGATGCTCGGCGCGCGAGAAGCGATCGAGCCTCTTGCGGGGTTCACCTGGGGCTACCGCATCGCGCACCCGGGAGCGGATCCGGACCCGTACCGCCTGGAGCTCGCGACGTCGCCCGCGTGGTCGACCCTGCGAAAGCTCCTGATCGAGAGGCACCCGAAATGGACGTTTGACCCGCGATACCAACGGCCCCCCCTCCCCCGCTCGCCGGTGAGCGGTTCGAGGACGCGAGGGGCACGAGGGGCACGAGGGGCATCGTAGGCTCCCGGGGGCGCCTCGCCCGGGGCAGAACCGAGGGAGATTCCCTTCCCCCGATCGCCGCCCGAGACCCCGGGTCATCGGGAGGGGGGGAGGCCACGGAAGGGCGAGGGGGGCGACTCGAAGGGGGTCGAGCCAGCGCGGCGCCGTGGGCCCGCGAGATGAACGGGCCGAGCCGAGTGGGTCGGCCCGATATGCCCGAGGGTTTCCTGCCGGCCCCCAACGGATTCCTTGCGGGGTCGGACGAGGGAGGGACAGGGATCCGAAGTTCGCGGGGCTCGCGAGGGACGGCCGTTTCACGATCCTCCCGCGCCCTCTATGCGCTCCGGCGCGGGTCGACCGCCGTGCAGCGACGGATCAACGTCCTCTCCCTGGGCGTGGACGATCTCGAACGGGGGCTCCGGT
>JAJZMW010000013.1 GCA_021848165.1 Thermoplasmata archaeon | reverse complement strand
CGCACGCGCGTGGTCGAGGGCATCCAGGTGTAACGGGAGCAGGTGGAAGCGATGGTGGCCAATCAACCGATACCGCCGAAGGGGGGGAGCCTGTTCGGTTCGACGACGATCGTCTGGGAGGACGCCTACAAGGGCCCGAACATCATGTGGCGGGTCCCCCGGAACATCCGCCTCAACGACAACATCGTCGTGCGGGAGGACGAGATCGCGGTCTTCTTCCGGGACGGAAAGGTCCTCGCCTACATCGATCGGCCCGACCGGTACTCGCTCACGAGCCTCAACGCGCCGATCGTCGGCGGCCTCGTCAAGGCGCTCTCGGGGGTCCAGCAGCAGGCGGAGGTCTACTACCTCCAGAAGCGGATCTTCGATGGGAAATTCGGCAGCAGCGAGCCGTACGTCTTCCGGGATCCCGACTTCGGGCTCGTCAGCCTGCGCGTGTACGGCAGCTACCGTTGGCGCCTCCAAGCGGCCGACGTCTTCATCACCCAGTTCGTCGGGACGTTCGGCGCCGCCTCGAGCGCCGACGTGGAGGGTCGTCTGCGGGACCAGATGGTCATCTTGGTCTACAACACGCTCGGGAAGCTCAAGGACCAGGGGATGCGCGTGACCGACCTTGCGTCCCAGCTCCAGACGATCGAGCAGGCGGTGCTCGGATTCGCCCCGCAACACTTCGGCGCGCTCGGCGTCGAGGTCCAGCAGATCCAAGGGCTCTCCATCAACCTGCCGGACGAGGTCCAGAAAGCGGTCAACACGCGATCCCAGATGGGGGTCCTCGGAGTCAACTACCTCCAGTACCAGGCCGGGCAGGCGATGACCACCGCCGCGGCGAACCAAGGCGGCGCCGCGGGAGCGCTCGCCGGGGCCGGGGTCGGGCTCGGGGCCGGAATGGGCCTCGGCTACGGGATGAGCGGTCAGATGGGCGGAATGTACGGCGGCGGCGGCCCGTCCACCCCGTGCCCGAAGTGCGGCGCCCTGATCCCCCCGGGGACCCGGTTCTGCCCGAGTTGCGGTACTCCGGTCGGAGCCGCCCCCGCGGCGGCGACGCCGACGGTCGCCTGTCCGAAGTGCGGGCAACCGGTGCCAGCGAGTTCGAAGTTCTGTCCCAGCTGCGGCGCGGCGATGGCCCCACCGGCCCCCCCCGCCGCCCCCGCCCCGCGGACGTGCCCCAAGTGCCACGAGACCGTGACGGGGTCGGGGAAGTTCTGCCCCAACTGCGGGACGCAACTTCCGACGTAGACTCCACCAACGGGAGGTCCGAGGACGATGTTCTGCATCAAGTGCGGGGCGCAGCTCCCCGACGGAGCGAAGTTCTGCTACTCCTGCGGCGCCGCGGTCCCGGAGGGCGGTAGCCCCGGCGCCGCGGGGTCGTCCGGCGCGGCCCCGTCGGCCCCTCGGCCGCCGGCGCTCGCCCCGGCCGGCGTGCAGGAGCTCAAGTGTCCGTCCTGCGGCGCTCCGCTCAAGCCGATGTTCGGGGACGCGATCGTGACGTGCGACTACTGCGGCTCGTCGGTCACGCTCGGCGGCGAGGGATGGAAGTCGATCTCGAAGCACTCGATGTTGACGGTCAAGGTCGGCACCTCCGAGGCGGCGCTCGGGGTCGTTCGGTCGTTCGTCGACACCGGATTCCTCCATCGCAAGGACTTCGAGGAGTCGAAGGTCACGGCGCAGAAGCTCTCGATGGTCCCGTACTGGGTCCTGCCCGTTTCGGCGTCCACGAACTATCAGTATCAGGACGTCGCGGTCGGCGTCGGAGCGACCGCCGCCTCGATCGGCGCCTCCATGCTCCTCGGCGAGGCGATGAACCGGGGGCAGAACACCGTCATTCTTCCGATCATGGCGGGGCCGGCCGTGAACCCGACCCGGCAGGACACGATCACCGGGCAGTACGAGTATCCCGTCGTCGCCGTGAAGGCGATGGGCGCGTATCAGCCGAAGAGCTACCAGTTCTCCCTCGCGGAGCGAGGTCTCTTCGACCGCAAGCAGGTGCCGGACGGCACCCCGATCCTCAACGGGGACCTCACGGAGGACGCCGCCCGCAACTCCGCCCGCGCCTACGTGACCCAGCTGCAGTCGGAGGCGGCGCACAAGCGCCACCGGCTCGTCAGCCACTTCCAAACGCAGGTCGAAGTGAGCGACGGGGAGCTCCTCCACGCCCCGGTCTGGGAGTTCGTGCTCGAGCGGAAGGGCGAGACCCGGCGGTTCTTGGTCGATGCGCACTCGGGCCGCGTCATGACCTAGGCGCCGCGCTCCCGACCGGCCTCGATCGACCCGCGCCGGCCCTCGCGCGAGCGGATCTCCTCCTCGTAGAATCGGCGCGCGAAGGCGGCGTCGGCCGGAGCGATCCCCAGCTCGGCGTCGCCCGGCGATGCGAAGTAGGCCAGCATCGCGGCGGCGCTCGCGAGCTTGACGGCGCGCGACTTGAGCCGGGGGCTGAAGTTCGGATGCGAGGATCGGCCGAGGGCCTTCTCGGAGACCTCGCGCAGGGTGCCGTAGAGCTCGCGGTCGAGCCGGACCGGGCGTGGGCGGAAGCGGCCGGCGAGGAGCGGGTGGCGGGTCTGGACGGCGTGGAGGAGGGTGAGGTGGTCCCGGATCGCTCCGGCCCGGGAGAAATCGATCTCCCCGAGATCGAGCCGTTCCGCGCTCGCTTCGACCGCCCGGAACCGCTCCTTCGTCATCGGGTGGAACCGCAGGAGCATCCGGTCCTCGAGCGCGGCAAAGTTCGGATCGTTGACCGTCGTCCAATAGTCGGACGAGCCGACGGTGCGGACGTTGTAGTTGACGGAGAAGTACGAACGGAAGGTGTACGGGCCGACGGTGCCGAAGGTCGTCTCCCACTTGACCTCCCGTTGTTCCATGACGAGCTTGAGGGGCTCGACCATCCCGCGGTAGCGGAACCAGTCGTTGAACTCGGGGACGATGAAGTTGAACGTCCGCCCGGTGTAGAACGCCCCGACCCGCAGGAACTGCGCGGGGGTGATCCCGCCGCAGTAGCGGTTCCGGCCGGGGAGCCCGTGGGCCGGGACGCCCTGACGGGGGTTCCCCCGGACGAGGTCGTCGATGGCGAACGTCTTGCCCGTGCCGGGCGGGCCGAAGAGCGCGAGGTGGAAGCCGGTCGAGCCGGTCGGTCGGCCGGTGGGGGCGATCAGCGGGACGTCCGCGAGCGCGTACTGCTGGAGCAGCGCGACGAGCGAGTCGAAGTAGAGGGCCTCCCCGAAGAGACCGCGCAGGTAGCGGGCGAGCTCCTCGATCCCGAACGTGCGGCCGAACGCGAGGGTCTCCTCCAGGCGCTCGCGGAGGACCTCGCGGAGATGCGCGACGAACTCGGCGTCCATCGCCTGGATCTCGCTCGCTTCGTCCGGGATCGCGGTCATGCCGAGCGGTTCGACCGCCTCCGCGCGGGCGAGCTCCCCGAGGAGCAACGTCCGCAGCTCCTCCGGGTACGCGCTGAGGTAGCTCTTGTCCGAGCGGCCCTCGGGGACCTCCTCGAGCAGTCCCCGTCGGCGCAAGCGGCCGAGCAGGCGCGTCGGGTCCTCAAAGACGCGCTCCCGCAGCAAGCGCGCGCGAAGCTCGGAGAGGCGGAATCGCGCGGGACCGACCGACGAGCCGCGGACCCGGCGGCGGCGGTCGGCGTCTCCGATCACCTCGGCGAGCGCGCGCGCGACGCCCGCGTCGATATCGGAGAGCGCGTCGCGCGCCGCTTCGGCCACGGACGCTGCGACACGCGCCGAGCCATTAATAGACCGTGAGGCGACTGGCCGAGCGTGCGGCGGGGCGCGTCGGCGTACGAGCGGGAGCTCAAAGACCTCCTGCAGGGGGCCCCCGAGCGCGTGCGGACCTACGCCCGGCAGCTCGAGCCGACCGAGCGCGGTGAGTTCGAGCGGATCGCCGAGCGACCGTTTCTCGTCATCCGCGCCGCCGGATCTCTCGGGTTCGACCTGGTCGCCCTGCGCCGCGAGTTCGCCTTTCCTCTCGAGGTCAAGGCCTCCCACGAGCCGACCGTGCGCTTTTCGGCGAACAGCGGCCGGGCCACGGAGCAGCTGGCCGCGCACCGCGCCGCGGTGGGGCGGGTGGGGCTCATGGTCCTCTACGCCTACCGACGCATCGGGGACCGCGATGGAGAATGCTGGCGGCTCTTCTCCGCGACCCCGGGAGGGAGCGGGGGGATGATGGGCGCGCTCGCTCGGCGCCTTCCGCCCATCGAGACGACCCGCGACGGCAACGCGATCCTCCGCTGGGAGTCGGGGATGCCGCTGTCGCAGTTCCTGCGCACCTTCCGCTTCTTGACCGAGCCGGTGGGGGAGGGGTCCTCGTGAACGTCCGCGTCGCGGGGGTCGGGCTCACGAAATTCGGCCGGCGCGAAGAGAGCTCGTCCGAATTGGCCCGCGACGCGGCCGCCCGAGCGATGGAGGCGGTGGGGCGACGCCCGATCGATCTCCTCGTGGTCGGCAACATGCTCGGCGAGTCCCTGGAGGAGCGCGCGAGCGGCGTGCCTCGCATCGCCTCGGAGCTCGGGCTCGAGGCGGCCGCCGGCGTTCGGGTCGAGGCGGCCTCCGCGACCGGGGCGGCGGCGTTCCAGGTCGGCGCGCTCGCGCTCGAGAGCGCCCGGTACGACCGCGTACTCGTCGTCGCCACCGAGAAGATGACGGGACGCCGCACCGCGGAGGTCGCCCGTTCGCTGGCGGGGGCGCTCGCGCCGATGGAGGTCGCGGCCGGCGCGACGATGCCCGGCCTCGCCGCGCTCATCGCGCAGCGCTATCTGGCCCGCACCGGCCATGCGCCGGCGGTCTTGGACGCGGTGAGCGTCCACGCCCGTCGCGCCGCCGCCCGCAACCCCTACGCGCAGTTTTCCACGGCGGTCACGGCGGCCGAGGTCGCGGCGAGCCGTCCGATCGCCCTTCCCCTCCGGCTCCTCCACTGCGCCGCCATCTCGGACGGAGCGGCGGCGGTGGTGCTCGAGCGGGGAACGGGCGGCGTTCAGGTGCGCGGGCTCGGCCAGGGGCTCGATCATTTCCGACTGGTCGATCGGGCCACCCTCTCGGGCTTCTCCGCGACGCGGACGGCCGCCGAGCGGGCCTACGCGATGGCGGAGATCGGGCCCCGCGACATCGATCTCGCCGAGGTGCACGACGCGTTCGCCCCGTTCGCGCTGATCGACCTCGAGGACCTCGGCCTCGCCAGCGCGGAGGAGGCCCCCCGCTACTTCGCCGAGGACGAAGCCACGGTGCCCGCGCGACCGGCGGTCAATCCGTCCGGCGGCGTTCTGGGGCGCGGTCATCCGGTCGGGGTCTCGGGGCTCGCGGAGATCGTGGAGATCGCCCAGCAGATCTCGGGGGATGCCGGCGCTCACCAGATCGCCCGTCCGGTGCGCCGCGCCCTCGCGCAGTCGATCGGGGGGCTCGCCTCGCACAACTTCGTGACCATCCTCGCCGCGGGGGCCGGATGAGCGCCTCCCTCGTCGTCGTCCGGTGCGCGTCGTGCGAGCTCCCGTTCCTTCCCCCGCCGGGGCCATGCCCGCGGTGCGGCGGAGCGCCGGGACCTCTCGCGGAGATCCCGAACCGGGGGGTCGTCCTGGCCGCGACCGAGCTCCTGAGCCCGGCCGCGGGGTGGAGCGCACCGCATCGGCTGGGGCTGGTCGAGGCGGCGGAAGCGATCCGCATCCTAGGCGTCGCCGACGGCGCGCTGCCCGCGCCCGGGCAGGAGGTCGAGATCCGCTGGGACGAGGGAGTCTATCGATTCCGTCGGCCGGGGGAAAGCGCCGAGGCGCCGGAGCGCGGGGAGGGGGAGTCTCCGAAGACCGGAAGGGCCCGGCCTTCCTTTGAACCCCCGAGGTGAAATCACCACAGGATTAGCAATCCTGCGCCTTACCGGGCTGGGCCA
>JAJZMW010000089.1 GCA_021848165.1 Thermoplasmata archaeon | reverse complement strand
GATCATCCGCACCCGGGGCCGCACGCCGTGGGCGAGCCGCTCCCGGCGCACGACCTCCTCGTCCTGCCGGCTCGCCCGGGCGATGGCGCGATCGGAGAGTCCGAGCTCCTTGGCGCGGCGCAGGAGGTCGGCGGGGAGCGACCCCTCCCGGGGGGCCGCGATCTCGGCGTGGCTCCGTTCGATCTCCGCGAGCTGCTCGACGAACCAGGGGTCGATGAACGAGACGCGCGCGATCGTAGCGATATCGATCCCGGCGCGCAGCGCCTCGAGGACGCGGTAGAGGATCTCGGGCGTCGGCGCGCCGAGGTCGGCGAGGATCTCGTCGCGGGAGCGGATCGTCGGCGGGGGGAGAAGGTCCTGGCGCGGGTCGCACATCCGGACCGCCTTCGAGAGCGCTTCGGGGAACGACGCCCCGACGCCCATCACCTCGCCGACCGACTTCATCGAGGGGCCGAGCCGCCGGTGGGCGCGCGGGAACTTGTCGAGGTCCCAGCGCGGGTGCTTCACGACGACGTAATCGAGCGCCGGCTCGAAGCAGGCGCTCGTCACGCCGGTGACGCGGTTCTTGAGCTCGGGGAGCGTGTAGCCGAGCGCGAGCTTCGCGGCGACGTAGGCGAGCGGGTAGCCGGTCGCCTTCGAGGCGAGGGCGCTCGACCGGGAGAGCCGCGCGTTGATCTCGATCGCGTAGTACTCCCGGCTCTCGGGGTTGAGGCAGTACTGGATGTTGCACTCCCCGACGATGCCGACCTCCTCGACCGCGCGCAGCGCGGCCTGGCGGAGCATCTGATACTCGGCGTCGTCGAGCGTCTGGCTCGGGGCGATGACGATGTTGTCGCCCGTGTGGACGCGCATGGAGAGGACGTTCTCCATGTTGCACACCGTGAGCGCGTTGCCAAGGCGGTCGCGGACGACCTCGTACTCGAGCTGCTTGAACGATCCGACGTACCGCTCCAGCAGCGCCTGCCCGACGGGGCTCGCGCGCAGGCCCCGCCCGACGACGTCGGCGAGCTCCTCGGGGGTGCGCGCGATCCCGCCGCCCTTCCCGCCGAGCGTGTAGGCGACCCGGACCATGACGGGGTAGCCGAGCGCCTCCACCGCCTCCCGCGCCTCGTCCAGGTTGTAGACGGCGCGGCTCGGGAGCGTCGGCACGCGGGCCCGCCGCATCGCCCGGACGAACTTCGCGCGGTCCTCCGTCGCCCGGATGCCGGCGATCGGCGTTCCGAGGACCCGCGTCGAGGTCCGACGCAACGCCCCGGAGTCGGAGAGGCCGATGCCGCAGTTGAGCGCGGTCTGGCCGCCGAAGGCGAGCAGGAGGCCCTCGGGGCGCTCCGCCTCGAGGATCGGCTCGACGAACTCGGGGATCAGCGGTTGGAAGTAGACCCGGCCCCGGCGGGGGGGATCGGTCTGGAGCGTCGCGATGTTCGGGTTGACGACGACGGTGTAGACCCCCTCCTCCTCGAGGGCCTTCAAGCACTGCGAGCCGGAGTAGTCGAATTCGCCGGCCTCGCCGATCTTGAGCGCCCCGGACCCGAGGAGGACCGCTTTGCGCGGAAGCTCGATCCCGCTCATGCGCGCCGGCGCACCTTCCGCGCGAAGAGATCGAAGACGAACCCGGCCTCCTGCGGGCCCGGATGGCCCTCGGGGTGGCCCTGCAGCGCGAGGAGCCGGCCGGTCGCGTCCCGGACCCCTTCCAAAGTTCCGTCGTCCGGGTTCGTGGCCCACGGCTCGAGCCCGGTCGGGCCGAGCGTCTTCGGGTCGACCGCGTAGCCGTGGTTCTCGCTCATGATGAGCGCGCGGCCGTCCGGGAAGACGATCGTCTTGTTCTGCCCGCGGTGCCCGAACTTGAGCTTGAAGGTGCTCGCCCCCCGGCTCATGGCGAGGAGCTGGATCCCGAGGCAGATCCCGAGCGTCGGCAGGCGGCGCACGCTCGGGCGGCGGAGCTCCTCGACCGTCGTGCCGAGGCGTTCGGGGTCGCCGGGCCCGTTCCCGACGAGGAGGCCGGCGATCCGCCGCCCGCCCCAACGGTCGGGGATCGGCGCGTTGTACGGGACCCGCAGGACCGCGAGCCGCCGATCGAGGAGCGCGCGGAGGATGCTCGCCTTCACCCCGCAGTCGAGCACGGCGACCAGCGGGGCGGTGCGGGGCCCGAGGACGGTCGGCTCGGGCGGGGAGATCTCGGCGACGAGTTCCTCGTCGGCGTAGTCGGGGGCGCGCGCGAGGCTCGCCCGCAGCTCGTCGTCCGACGGTCGCTCGTCGATCGGGGCGACGTCGATGACCCCGCGGACCACGCCGTGCTCGCGCAGGTGCTCCGTGAGGAGCCGCGTGTCGATCCCGCGGACGCCGGGGACGCCCTCCTCGTCGAGCCATTGCGGGAGGCTGCGCGCGCTCTTCCAGTGGTGGGGCGGCGTGATCCCGCGCGCGATCATGCCGCGGACCTGGATCGACCCCGACTCGAACCCATCGGGCAGACCGTAGGCGTCCAACGGCGTCCCGGCCGGCACCCCGTAATTGCCGAGCAGCGGGTAGGTGAACGAGAGGATCTGACCGCGGAACGACGGATCCGTCAGCGACTCGGGATACCCGGCCATCCCCGTGGTGAAGACGACCTCGCCGCAGCGGCGCGTCGCGCGGCCGAACCCGAACCCGTCGAACCGGGTCCCGTCCTCGAGAAATAGCGTCCCCCCGAGAGCGTCGCGCTCGGAGGCGTGGGTCACGGTCGCTGGAACCCAGCGGCACCGAGGATGGGCGGGGAGGATAAGGATTGCGTTTCGCGTCCCCGCGCGACGCGCGATCCGGTCCCCTCGTCGGCCGTTCCGCGACCTCTCCGCACGTTTATCCGACCGGCGCGCGCATCCGCGGCCCGAGGGAAGCTACGGAGTCCGGCCGTGCGGATTCGATGACCCCGGGCTCGGTCGCGGCGGCCGGGCGCGAGGGAGCGACGTTCCGTCGCACCCTGCGTCGTCGCCACGCGATCGCGCTCTACGTGAGCTCGGTGCTCGGGTCGGGGATCCTCGTCCTGCCCGGGCTCGCGGCCGACCTCGCGGGGCCGGCGTCCCTCATCGCCTGGGCGCTGATCGCGGCCGCGAGCCTGCCGTTCGCGCTCACCTTCGCCGCGTTGTCGGCGCGTCACCCCGAAGCCGGCGGGATCTACGGGTTCGCCCGCGAGGCGTTCGGCCCGGGCGTCGCCCAGGTCACGGGGTGGCTCTTCGCCCTCTGGATGGTCACGGGGGCCCCGGCGGTGGCGCTGATCGCCGCCTCCTACCTCGGCTACGCGTTCCCGCTCACGCGCCCCGAGACATTCCTCCTCGGCTACGCGATCGTCGCCGTGCCGTTCCTGATCAATTACGGCGGGATCCTCCTGAGCGGCCGGGTCCAGCTCGCCGTCCTGGTCGCGATCGTCGGCCTCCTCGTCGCCGCGATCGCGCTCTCCGGACTCCGCGTCTCGGCGGGCAACTTCGTTCCGTTCGCTCCGAACGGGATCGCGCCGATCGGGACCGCGGCCGCGCTCATCGTCTGGTCGTTCCTCGGCTACGAGAACGTCTCGAACGTGGCGGAGGAGTTCCAGGACCCACGGCGGGATCTCCCCCGGAGCATCGGCGCGAGCGTCGCGGTGATCGCCGCTCTCTACGTCGGCGTCGCCGTCGTGACGATCGGGACGGGGGCGTATCGTTCCGGCGGCGGCGTCGCACCGTTCGCCGCGCTCCTCGGCAACGTCGTCGGGCCGTACGGGGCGATGGGCACCGCGCTCCTCGCCGCGCTCATCATCTTCGGCGTGGTGAACGCCTACACGACCGGCATGAGCCGGGTGTTCTACGCGGCGGCGAAGGACGGCGCGTTCCCGCGGAGCTTGGCCCGGCTCGACCCCGCGAGCGGCGCCCCCGGCCGGGCCCTGCTCGTTCTCTTCGCGATCCTCTCCGGGGTCTTCGTCGCATACTACGTCCTCGCGGTCGACCTCGAGTCGGCGTTGCTGGTCTCGAGCGGGACGGCGATCTTCGTCTACGTCATCGGGACGGCGGCCGGCGTGCGCCTCCGGCCCCCCCTGGCCGGGCGGCGGCGATGGATGATCCCGGCGATCTCGCTCGGGACCTCGCTCGTCGTCGCGCCGTTCGTGGGCCCGCTCCTCCTCGTCGCCGCGGCGGTGACGGCGGCGGCGCTCGTCGCCTACGTTGTCCGCCAGCCGAGGGGGGGCCCCTCGGCGCCGCCGCCCGGCACGCCAACGGCGAAATAGGCTCGCTCGCTCGCCGTCCTGTGCCCGGATTCCCTCGTCTCCAGGAGTCCTACGACCTGGTGATCCTGGGGGGGGGGCACGCCGGCCTGGCGGCGGGCCTCAAGGCCGGCCTGCTCGGCTACTCCGCGCTGCTCGTCGATCGGGGGCCGAAGTACGGCCGCTCCTACTACGCCCCGCGGATGGACAACATCCCCGGGTTCCCCGCCGGGATCTCGGGCCACAAGCTGCTCGACCACCAGATCGCGGCGCTGCGCCAGGTCGAGTCGCGCGTCACCTACGTCACCCCCGCCCTCGCCACGGGCCTCGTGCGGACGGAGCGCGGCTACACCGCGCGGTTCGAGTGGCTCCGGCAGACCCACGAGGTCTCGGCCCGCGCCGCGGTCCTCGCGCTCGGGGTCGTCGACCGGATGCCGGTGATCGGCGGCGAGATCGACCCGATCTTCCCGTGGGCCAACCAGGGGATCGTCGACTTCTGCATCCTGTGCGACGGCCACACGCTCCCGGGGAAGAGCGTCGCCGTCCTCGGTCACGACGCCACCGCGGCGCTCACCGCGCTCGACCTCCCGCACTTCGGTCCCCGCTCGGTCGAGCTCCTGACGATGGGCCGCCCGCTCCTGGACGGCGTCGCCGAGCCGGAGAAGGGGGAGCTGGGCGCCGCGCTTCGCGCGGCGGGGATCACCTCGTGCGACGCCGAGATCGTCGGCTTCGAAGGATTGCGGGAGAAGGAGTTCCACGTCCGGCTCGCCGACGGGAGCCTGCGCCGCTACGACAAAGGGTTCAGCGGGCTCGGGTGGTACGACCAGCACGCCGCCCTCCCGCGCGCGCTGGGGGCGCGCATCGACGCGGAAGGGTACGTCGTCACCGACGAGGACTGCCGCGTGCTGGCCGACGAGGACGGCGCGGCGATCCCCGGGCTCTACTGCGTCGGCGACCTCCGCAACGGATGGAACCAGATCCCCGAAGCGTGGGCGACCGCGGAGCGGGCCGTCATCCACGCCTACGCCTACTACCTGTAGCGGATCGCGGATCCCGGCCCGCGGGGCTCACGTCGGGGGCCCGCCCGCGACCGCGTGCGGGTCGGTCGAGGGCACGGCGACGTTGAGCTGGCGGGAGAGCTCGGGGAGATCGTGGGCCACGGCTTCCGCGCCGCCGGCGAGGAACCGGTCGGTCGACATCTCCGTCGACTCGCTCGGGTCGGGAAGGACCGCGTAGAAGCGGACGCCCGCTCGGGTCGCGCATTCGGCGTCCAAGAGGTGGTCCCCGACGTAGAGCGCGCGCTCGACCGGGACGCCCATCTCCTGGAGCAGATGCCAGAGCGCTTCGGGGGACGGCTTGGTCGGCCCGGGGGCGCTGCGGGTCCGCAGGTAGGGGAAGTACTCGGCGAGATCGGTGCGCACGAGCGCGGCCCGCGCGAACGCTTCCGAGCTCCGCGTGAGCACGCCGATGCGGAAGTGGCGCTCCCGCAGCCCGCGCACGAGCTCGAGCGCGCCGGGGCGCACGACGGTCCGATCGAGCGCCTCCATCTCGATCCCGTCGATGAGGCGATGGAACTCCGCCTCGTAGCGGAGGAGGAGGGTCTCCGGCGCGCCGGTCGCCCGGATCGCCTCGCGCGAGGTCTCGAGGATCCGATGGATCGGCATGTCGACCGAGAGGAGGGCGGACCGCACCCCGTAGCGCTCGCTGAGCCGGATCACTTCCCGCCGCATCCGTCGGAAGT
>JAJZMW010000135.1 GCA_021848165.1 Thermoplasmata archaeon | reverse complement strand
GGAGCGCGATCACGTGATCGCCTCCGACTTCGACCGCGCGATCGAGAAGGTCGTCGGGGACGAGGAACTCCGCAAGGAGTCCGTCACGATGTTCGCCTAAGCGGGACCGTGGCCCGGCGCCGCCGGGGTCTCGAGCGTCAGGCGTCCGGCGATCCGGGGCCCGCCGGTCGCGTTGAGGTCGATCAAGTACGCCGCCGATCCGGCGGAATAGACGACCGGGCGGTCGGTGGTGAGCGACACGGCGAGGTCGGTGATCGGCCCGACGGAGACCGGGGCCGTCTGGGTCCCGATCGCGATCGTCATCTGCGAGCCGGTCCCCCACTCGCCCCGGTAGTAGCGGCACCGCTGGAGCCGCTCCGCCGTCAGCTCCCGGCCCGCGAGCAGGCTCTCCGCCGGTGCCAGGATCTGCCCGCGGCTGAGCTCGTCGGTGTCGACGCCCTTCAAGGCGACCCCGACGCGCTCGCCGGTCGCGGCCTCCTTCACGTCGACGTCGTGGACCTGGATCGACCGGACCTCGACCGACCGCTCCGTCGGCCAGAGCCGCAAGCTCTCGTGGCTCTTGAGCGTCCCGCGGCGGACGACCCCGAGGGCGACCGCCCCCACGCCCTTGACGGGGAACGCGTGGTCGATCGGGACGAGGACGGTCCCCGGGTTCGGGGGGACGGTCCAGCCATCGATCATCTCGCGCAGCTGCGGGAGGTCGAGCGCCAGCTGCGGGACGCTCGCGAGGCGGCCTCCTTTGAGCGCCCGCCCGAGCTCGTCCTCCCCGACCGCGGGGCCCCGGAGCACGAGCGTCGGAAGGTCGACCAGCTCGAGCGTGGCGATCGCCTCGGCGACGGCGCGGTCGAGCGCCTCGACGACGAGGACGGCCCGGTTCGCCATCCCGAGCGCGGCGAGGAGCGGGGCGAACTTCTCGGGGAAGTGCGTGGGCTCGACGATCGTCGCGTGATGGCCGTCGTGGGTCGAGTCGAAGAGGGTGAGGTCCGAGACCGTCCCCTTCTTCCCCAGTTGGGCGGCGACGCCCGCCCCGCCGACGACCGCGACCGTGACCCCGCTCATGGCGGCGGTACGGCGGGGGGAGACTTGGCCTTTGCCGGTTGGAGCGTGATCGTCCCTCCGCGCGCGTCGACGACGATCGTCGCCCCCTCCCGGATCTCGCCGGCGAGGATCCGGCTCGTGAGCGGGTCGACGACGAGCCGCTGGATCGTCCGCTTGAGCGGCCGCGCGCCGAACTGCGGGTCGAATCCGACCTCGGCGAGCGCCGTCCGCCCGGCCTCCCGGAGCTCGAGGTGGATCCGACGCTCGGAGAGGCGCGCGTTCACGTGGGCGATCTGGAGGTCGACGATCCGCTCGATCTCGGTCGGACCGAGCGGGTGGAAGACGACGATCTCGTCGACCCGGTTCAGGAACTCGGGGCGGAAATGCTGGCGGAGCGCCGACTCGATCTCGGCCTTCGCCTCCTCCTCGGGGCGGCCGGTGATCCGGTCGGTCCCGAGATTGCTGGTGAGGATGACGACCGTGTTGCGGAAGTCCACGGTCCGGCCCTGCCCGTCGGTGAGGCGCCCGTCGTCCAGGAGCTGGAGGAGGACGTTGACGACCTCGGGGTGCGCCTTTTCGATCTCGTCGAAGAGGACGACCGTGTACGGCCGGCGACGGACCGCCTCCGTCAACTGGCCCCCTTCCTCGTAGCCCACGTAGCCGGGCGGGGCGCCGAGGAGGCGCGCCACGGTGTGCTTCTCCATGTACTCGCTCATGTCGAGCCGCACGAGCGCCCGATCGGAGTGGAAGAGGAACTCGGCGAGCGCCTTCGCGAGCTCGGTCTTCCCGACCCCGGTCGGGCCGACGAAGAGGAACGTCCCGATCGGGCGGTTCGGGTCGGCGAGGCCGCTGCGCGATCGGCGCACGGCCCGCGCGACGGCCCCGACCGCTTCGTCCTGCCCGACGACCCGGCGGCGAAGCTCTTCCTCCATCCGCTGCAGCCGTTCGATCTCGCCGCTGAGCATCCGGCTCACGGGGACGCCGCTCCACTTCGCGACGACGCGCGCGACGTCCTCTTCCCCGACCTCTTCGCGCAACATCCCGCCCTCGCCCGGCGTCGCGTGGCGTCGGGTCTCCTCCTCGAGCTGGCGCGCGAGCTCCGGCAGCGTCCCGTAGCGGAGGCGGGCCGCCGTCTCGAGGTCCCCGGTCCGCTCGGCGGTCTCCTCCTCGGATTTCGCCCGGTCGAGGTCGGCGCGGAGGCGGCGGATCTTCGCGACCGATTCCTTCTCGCGGGCCCATCGCGCCTGGAGCGTCGCCTCCTGTTCCTTCAGGTTGCTGAGCTCCCGATCGAGCTTGCCGAGCCGCTCGCGGGAGGCGGGGTCGCTCTCCCGTTTGAGCGCCGTCCGCTCGATCTCGAGCTGGCGGATGCGGCGGGAGAGCTGATCGAGGTCGCTCGGCCGGGAGTCGAGCGAGAGCCGGACGCCCGAGGCCGCCTCGTCGATCGCGTCGATCGCCTTGTCGGGAAGGTGGCGGTCGGGAAGGTAGCGCGCCGTCAGCGTCGCGGCGGCGACGATCGCGGAGTCGTGGATCCGGACGCCGTGGTGGAGCTCGTAGCGCTCCTTGAGGCCCCGCAAGATCGAGATCGTGTCCTCCACGCTCGGCTCGTCGATCGGGACCGGCTGGAACCGGCGCTCGAGCGCGGCGTCCTTCTCGATGTACTTGCGGTACTCCTGGGTCGTCGTCGCCCCGATGCAGTGGAGCGTCCCGCGCGCGAGCGCCGGCTTGAGCAGGTTCGAGGCGTCCATGGCGCCTCCTTCCGTCGCGCCCGCGTGGACCACGGTGTGCAGCTCGTCGATGAAGAGGATGACCTTCCCTTCCGCCCGCTCGACCTCCTTGAGGACCGCCTTGAGCCGTTCCTCGAACTCCCCCCGGAACTTCGCGCCGGCGACGAGGCTCCCGAGATCGAGCGCGATCAATCGATGGTCGCGGAGCGCGTCGGGGACGTCGTTCTGGGCGATCCGGAGCGCGAGCCCCTCCACGACCGCGGTCTTGCCGACCCCCGGGTCCCCGATCAGGACCGGGTTGTTCTTCGTCCGCCGCGAGAGGATCTGGACGACCCGGCGGATCTCCTCGTCGCGGCCGATCACCGGGTCGAGCTTGCGTTCGCGAGCGAGCACCGTGAGGTCCCGGCCGTACTTCTCGAGCGCCTGGTATTGCGCCTCCTCGCTGCGGCTCGCGACCGGCGCCGTGCCGCCCCGGACCGAGCCGGCGGCCCCTTCGATCGCCTCCGCTCGAAGGCCCTGCGCTTCGAGGATCTCCCGCGCCGGCGAGCGGACCTTCGCGAGGGCGACGAGGAGCGAGTCGGCGCTCGTGTAGCGGTCCTTGCGGGCGGCGGCGACCTTCTCGGCGGCGTCCAGGGCGTCCGTCAGGCCCCGCGACAGGTACAGGTCCGATTGCGCGACGTGCGCTACGGTCGGGAGCGACCGGATCCGCTCCTCGACCGCCGATCGCAGCGGGGGGAGCGGCGTGCCGAGGACCTTGAGGACCGCGACCGCGGGGCCCGCCTCGTCGGTCAGGAGCGCCGCGAGCAGGTGCTCGGGCTCCACGGACGCTTGGCGGGCCTCCTGGGCCCGCTGGAACGCGGCTTCCAGAGCGGTGCGCGCGGCGTCGGTCAGGCGCTCGAGACGCATGGCCTCGATGGAGCGACGAGAGCTCATTTAAGCAACGCCCCCGTCCGGCGCTCCGTGGCGGACCTCGCGGTCGACCTCGCCGGCCTCTCCTTGCGAAATCCGCTGATCCTCGCGTCGGGGATCTGGGGGGAGAGCGGCGATTCGCTTTCGGGGGCGTGGGACGCCGGCGCCGGAGCGGTGATCACGAAGTCGATCGGGAGCGTCGCCCGGCCGGGATACCCGAACCCGACCGTCGAGCCGCTCGACCCGGGGGGGATGCTCAATGCGATGGGGCTTCCGAACCCCGGGATCGACGAGTATCCCGCGGAGATCGCCCGGGCCCGGGAGCACGGCGTCCTGCTGATCGGCTCGGTGTTCGGGGGGACCCCGGAGGAGTTCGGCGAACTCGCCGGCCGCATGGCGGCGACGGGGGTCGCCGCGCTCGAACTGAACCTCAGCTGCCCTCACGCCGAAGGGTATGGAACGGAGATCGGCAGCGACCCCGAGGACGTCGCCGCGGTCGTCCGCGCCGTGGTCCGACAGGTCCGGATCCCGGTCTTCGCCAAGATCACCCCGAACGCGGCGGACCTCCCGGCGCTCGCCCGCGCGGCCGAGAAGGCGGGGGCGCACGGGATCAGCGCCATCAACACCGTCCGCGCGATGGCGATCGACCCTGAGCTCGAGCGCCCGGTCCTCGCCCACGGCCTCGGGGGCCTGAGCGGCCCCGCGATCAAGGCGATCGGGGTGGCGGCGGTCTGGCAGATCGCCGAGGCGGTCCGGATCCCCGTGGTCGGCGTCGGCGGGATCCGCTCGGCGACCGACGTGATCGAGTACCTCCTCGCCGGGGCCACGGCGGTCGAGATCGGAACGGCGGTCGCCACCGACGGCATCGGGATCTTCGGTCGGATCGCGGCGGACCTCGCGCGCGCCCTCGACGATCGGGGGGTTCGGCGCGTCGGGGAGATCGTGGGTCGAGCTCGGCGCGGCTTCGCGGTCCCGTCGGCCGAAGCGCCGACGCCGGGACGAGGCGCTATATCGCGCTCCCCCTAGGCCGGCCGTGCATCGGATCGTCGCGATCGACCGACGGGTCCCCGAGACCCCGTCGACGGTGACGTGGCGGTTTCGCGACCCGACCCCGGCCGCGCCCGGGCAGTTCGTGATGGTCTGGGTCCCGGGGGACGACGAGCTCCCGATGTCGCTCTCGTACACCGACGGAGAGACGAAGGGGGTCACCGTGAAGGCGATGGGCGCCACCAGCCGGAGGATCCAAGAGATCCCCCCGGGGACCCGCATCGGGATCCGGGGTCCGTACGGCAACCGGTTCGCCCTCACCCCTCGTCGGCTGCTGATCGTGGGGGGCGGCTCGGGGACCGCGGTCCTGGCCCCCGGGGCCGAGGCGCTGCGGCGCGACGGCGCGGAGGTCGTCGGCGCGCTCGGCGCCACGACCGCCGCCGAGATGCTCTTCGCGGAGCGGCTGCGGTCCGCGGGGGCGCGCATCGAGCTCGCCACCGACGACGGGAGCCTCGGGCATGCCGGCTACGTCACCGAGGTCGCCGATCGCCTTCTGGGGGAGCCGGGGCGGTTCGACGCGGTGTGGACCTGCGGCCCCGAGGTGATGATGCGCAAGGTGGCGCTCGCCGCTCGCGCGCGGGGCGTTCCGGCGTTCGGCTCGGTGGAGCGTCAGATGAAGTGCGCGCTCGGGATGTGCGACGCCTGCGCCCTCGGCCCCTACCACGTCTGCGTCGACGGCCCCGTCTTCCCCGCTGAGACGCTGCTCGGGCTCTCCGAATTCGGGCGGTCGAAGCGCGATCCGTCGGGGCGGCTCGTCCCGGTGTAGCGGCGGCGCGTCGGCCCGCTCGCGGGGCGCGCGGGAGCCCGCACCCCCCGTCGGGAGTGGCGAGCCTTTATGCCTCGGCCCGATACCAACGTCCGGGGGGTCCGCATGAAGGTCATCGTGGTCAGCGGAGGGGTGATCTCCGGGCTCGGAAAGGGGATCACGACCTCGTCGCTCGGCCGCCTGCTCAAGGCGCGCGGGATCCCCGTGACGATCCTGAAGATCGACCCGTACCTCAACGTCGACGCCGGCACGATGAACCCCTACCAGCACGGGGAGGTCTTCGTGCTCGACGACGGGACGGAGGCGGACCTCGACCTCGGCAACTACGAGCGGTTCCTCGGGCAGAGCCTGTCGGGCTCGCACAACCTCACGACGGGGAAGATCTACCGGACGGTCATCGAGAAGGAGCGACGCGGCGACTATCTCGGGACGACGGTCCAGATCATCCCGCACGTGACCGGCGAGATCAAGCGGATGATCCGCGAGGTCGCGCAGGCGGCCGGCGCCGAGGTGATCCTGGTCGAGGTCGGCGGGACC
>JAJZMW010000006.1 GCA_021848165.1 Thermoplasmata archaeon | reverse complement strand
GACAGCCTGGGAGACGACCTCGGGTCGGGCGGTGGAGACGGCGCGATCTCCGCCGATGAGCTCGGGGGGCTCGATCGCGAGATAGGGGGGATGGCTCCGGGCGAGGCGGGCGGCGGCCCGCACGTCCCCCGCGCAGACGATCGCCGTCAATCCGACCCCCGAGAGCTTCGCGACCGTCCGGTCGACCGTGCGGGGGGGGAGCGGATGTTCCGAGTGATTGACCAGGCTGCCGTGCACGCCGCTCGCGCGGAGCGACGCCGGCACCATCGCCCCGGTGGACGCCCCGAGGTCGGCGGGATCGGCGTGCTGCGCGAGGACGGGGATCGACAGACGTTGAGCGAGCCAGGCCAGATCGGCGGCCGCGGGAGCGATCGCGACGGCGACACCGGCCCGCTTCGCCTCGCGCTCGAGCGAACGGCCGATGCGGAGGGCGCCGGCGCCGACGGCGGTCGGGTACGCTTTCAGGTTGACGACGAGGATCGGCGCCCCCAGGGGGGCGGCCCTAGCGCGCGGTCGCCGCACGGGAGCGCTTCGGGCGCGAGCAGATGGCGTACTCGTCTCCGTCAAAGAAAACGTCCCGATCCGGGTTCTTCCGCTGCAGCTCGGAGATCTTGGAAAGGACGTCCTCGAGCGTCGTCGACTCGTCGTTGGGGTCGATGCGCAGATGGACGAGCTTTTCCGGTCGCTCGGTCGAGTGCCGAGGGTTTGCCATGACACTCCGAGGCACAGCCCTAACGCGGAGGCGGGATAAATGAGCTTTGCGAAGGCGCCTTCGAGCTCGGACGGCCCCGGATGGGAGGTTCCCGGCCGGGCGGAGGAGGAAGCGGTCTCGCCGAGAGGGGCGCTTGAAACAGTAAAATAGCGTGTTACGGTCTGCCACGCGGGTGCCGGACGATGGCGGCAGCGAAGCAGAACACGAAGACCGAGCAAACCGAACTTAGCGAGGCCGAGATCGCGGTCCACTGGAAGGAAGAGGGGTACTTCGAGCCCAATCCGAAATTCATCGGCCAGGCGAACCTGACGGACCCAAGTTGGTTCGAGAAGTTCTCGCTGGCGAACTTCCCCGAGTGCTTCCGCGCGTACGGGGACCTGCTGAGTTGGGACAAGTATTGGACGCAGACGCTCGACACGAGCAAGGCGCCGTTCTACCGCTGGTTCGTGGGCGGCCGGCTCAATGCGTCCTACAACTGCATCGACCGCCATCTGGCGCTCTACAAGAACAAGGCGGCGATCATCTTCCAGGCCGAGCCCGAGAGCGACCCCCCAGTGGCGATCACCTACCAGGAGCTCTACACGCGGGTGAACGAGTTCGCGGCGTTCCTCCGCGATTTCGTCGGGCTGAAGTCGGGCGATCGGGTGACGATCCACCTCCCGATGACCCCCGAGCTCCCGATCTCGATGCTCGCCTGCGCCCGGCTCGGCGTGATCCACTCCGTGGTCTTCGGCGGGTTCAGCGGGGAAGCGAGCGGCCAACGGATCGCCGACAGCGGGAGCCGGGCCCTCATCGTGATGGACACCTACTACCGGAGTGGGAAACTGGTCGACCACAAGCCCGCCGCCGACATCGCCTACGACACCGCGACGAAGGAGGGGAAGGCCCCGGAAAAGGTCCTCATCTGGAAGCGGTTCAAGGACCGCTACGCGAGCGCCTCCTCCCCCAAGGCGGGGAGGGATTTCCTGATCGACGACCTCCTGCCCAAGTACCGGGGCCAGACGGTCGCCCCCGAGAGCCTGCCGGCGGACTCCCCGATGTTCCTGATGTACACCAGTGGTACGACCGGCAAGCCGAAGGGGATCCAGCACAACCTCGGCGGCTACCTCGCCTACGTGACGGCGATGTCGAAGTACTACCAGGACATCCACCCGACCGACGTCTACTGGTGCATGGCCGACATCGGCTGGATCACCGGGCACTCGTTCATCGTCTACGGCCCGCTCGCCCTGGCGGCGACGACCGTGATGTACGAAGGGGTCCCCACGTTCCCCGATCCGGGCCGTCCCTGGCGCATCGCCGAACACCTGGACGTGAACATCTTCCACACGTCGCCCACGGCGATCCGTCAGCTGCGCAAGCTCGGGCCGGACGAGCCGAAGAAGTACCACTATCACTTCAAGCACATGACGACGGTCGGCGAGCCGATCGAGCCGGAGGCGTGGCGCTGGTACTACCACACCGTCGGGAAGGACGAGGCGGTCGTCGTCGACACCTGGTGGCAAACGGAGACCGGAGGGTTCCTCTGCTCGACGACCCCGGGCCTCCATCGCATGAAGCCGGGGAGCGCCGGGCCGGCGGTGATCGGGATCCACCCGATCATCTTCGACGAGAACGGGAAGGAGGTGCCGGCGGGATCGAACCGGGCGGGCTACATCTGCATCCAGGCGCCCTGGCCGGGGCTCATGGCGACGATCTGGGGGGACCCGGACCGCTACGTGCGCACCTACTTCCAGAAGTACAACAAGGACCCGAAGTCGACCGACTGGCGCGACTGGCCGTACATGGCCGGTGACGGCGCGATGCAGGCGGCCGATGGGTACTTCCGGATCCTCGGACGGATCGACGATGTGATCAACGTCGCGGGACACCGCCTCGGGACGAAGGAGCTCGAGTCGGCGTGCCTGACCGTCCCCGAGATCGCCGAGGCCGCGGTCGTCCCGGTCGCCGACGAGCTCAAGGGCCGGGTCCCCGAGATCTACGTGGCCCTGAAACCGGGGATCGCCGCCTCGGACGAGATCAAGGGGAAGGTCGTCCACGCGATCGAGACGCAGATCGGGAAGATCGCCCGGCCGAAGACCGTCTGGATCGTCCCGGACATGCCGAAGACCCGGTCCGGGAAGATCATGCGGCGCGTCCTCGCGTCGATCTCGAACTCGATGCCGACGGGCGACATCACGACCCTCGCGAATCCGGACGTCGTCGAGCAGATCCGGGTCGCCGTCCAAGGGGCGAAGCCGCTGACGACGAAGGAAGGTCCGGCCGATATCCGGGCGTTCGGGCAGGCCGAGTAGGACCGGTCCCCCACCCCCAACCTCTTCCCCCCGGTCCTGCGGGGCCGGGGGGCCGCCTCCCCGGTCCTAGACCTTCTGGATGACGTCGAAGCCGGTCGGGTTCGGCGGGTCGATCAGCGTGTAGAACAGCGTCCCGCACTCGAGGTAGGAGACCGGGAACTGGAGGAGCAGGGAGAGGATCGAATACCGCGGCTGGGTGACCCACGCGCCGTACTGGTAGAAACCGAAGTAGGAGACGAGGTTGAAGACCCCGAGGTAGAGCAGCCAGGCCGGGAACGGGATCCCGAGGAGGATGTTGAGGAGCCACAGCGTGAGGCCGAAGAGGCCGGTCCAGCCGATGTAGTATCGGTAAACGAACCAGAGGATCACGGTCCGCTGCATGTGCGAGATCTTGCGGGCCGCGGTGACGAACGAGTAGTGCCACCGCCGTCGCTGGCGGTAGAGGTCTCGGGCGCTCACCGGCGGGGCGATCCGGACGTGGTACGGGATCAGCCCCCACCGGTAGCGCTTGCCGAGCTCGATCCCCGCCATCAGGTCCTCGGCTCCGAACGTGCCGAAGTCCCAGCCGATCTCCTCCTCGACGTCGGCGCGCAGGGTCAGCCCCTCCCCGTGGACCATCATCGGGTGGCCCGCGCGGTTGAAGGCAGCGCAGAAGGCGTCGCAGTCCGAGATCCGGACGAAGTCGGTGAGGGTCGTCCAGAGGTTGCGACCGTACTCCCGCAGGCGGAGCGTCCCCTGCCCGCCGTGGTACGGCATGCCGAAGACGTACTCGAGATACTCCCGGTCCGGGACCGAGTCGTCGTCGAGGTGGACCACGTAGGTCTCGGCGCCGTATCCGTGCCCTCGGAGCCACTCGCTCGCGTAGTGCTGGGCCCGCATCTTCCGGCGCGAGCGGTTCGGCGTCTGGTAGCCGGGCGGGACGACGATCTCGGGAACGCCGTAGGAGTTCGTGTCCCGGGCCTCCTTCACGATCGCGAGCTCGACCGGCAAGCCGTACCCGGCGATCGTCCGGAAGATCTGGCGCACGATCTCCGGGGCGTTCCCGGCGGTGGTCATCATCACGAGGACGTGCCGGCCGGGGACGCGGGCGGGCATGCGGGGACGCCGCCGCAGGAGGGTCGAGAGGAGACTGACGTCCTGGAGGAGGGCGATCGGGAAGTAGCCGACGATGCAGACCGCGGAGGCGACGAAGATGCCATACTCGAGATCGGTGACCATCGCTCGCCTCGGAACGATCCGTGGATGGGGTCAGCCGCTCCCGCTCGAAAACAGTTGACCCCGGCCCCGAAGGGCCGGGGAGGAAAGGGTTGCCCCGGTCGGACCGCTCGTCCTCAGATGGGGACGATCTTCCGCCCGTAGTTCGTGTTCGTCAGGATGCCGAACGCGAGGTACACCGCAAGGACGCCCGTGATGAAGATCTCGAGCCCCATGAAGTTCTGGTACCAGGCCGGCACTCCCGCGGGCGCGGCCCACGCCATTCCCGTGGTGCTGTTGCCGAAGTTGACCGCGAGCAGGATGAACGCGATCGTCAGCAACGCGAACAGGATGGTCAAGCCGACCCCGTGCTTGGGCGCGTTCACGAAGAACGTGAACGTGAACAGGGCCCATACGATGGAGAACCACATCAGGCCCGCCACGACGTACGGATCCGCCGCGGGATAGCCCGTGAAGACCTCGAAGACGATGAACACGTACGCCATCCAGAAGGCGCCGTATCCCGTGAACGCGGTCCCCGCGAAGATCTCGCCCTTGCGGAGCGCGATCAGACCCGCGAACAGCTGGCAGAGACCTCCGAAGAAGATCGCCATACCAAGTACGGTGTCTCCCGGGAGCCCTCCGCTGCCGATCTGCCACAGGCCGCCATAGGCGGTGTTGGCGATCCCCGCCAACATGGTCGTCGTTCCGAAACCCATCAGGCCCAGCACGGCGGGGTTCGCCCAGTCCGCGCTGACCGATACGGGCGGCCGATAGTAGTCCTGCGGGACCGCAGGATTGCTGTTCGCAGCCATGCTACGCGGGAGCATGGTTGCCCCATAAAAACCCTTCGGTTTGTCGGAGGGATACCTGTTACAGCTCCGTCAACGCGCGGCGGGCGATCCCCCCCGCGGCCGCTCCGCGACCATTATGGGGAACGTGCGTTAGGGCCTGGGCAGATGAAGGACCGCGGCGAACTCTCGCGGATCGTGGACGGCGAGACCCGGGTCGTGCTCACCCGGGACCTCTCGACGATGAACCCGAACCTCGCGCCCGGCTCGCAGGGGCTCGTCGTCGGGCGGCTCGCCAACTACGTGCTCAAGGTCGCCTTCCCCCGGGTCACCGTCGGGATCAACTGGCAGGATTGCGAGATCGTCGAAGGGAAGACCGGCATGCCGACGGACCAGGAACAGCCCAAGTCGATCCCCAAGCCGCGAGCGATGGGCGAAGAATAGGCGCCCCGGCCCGCTCGCCCGGGACACCATTAAGCACGCTCCGGCCGTGGCGCTCCGATGCCCGCACCCCGCACCGCCGGTGTCCCCTTTCGCGAATCGATCGGCACGCCGCTGACCCGAGACGCGACCAAGATCCTCCTCCTCGGGAGCGGGGAGCTCGGGCGGGAGATCGCTTTCGAAGCCTTGCGCCTCGGCGCCGAAGTGGTCGCCGCCGATCGCTACGCTCACGCCCCCGCGATGGCCGTCGCGCACCGCTCCCACGTCCTGAACATGACCGACCGGGGCGCCCTGCGCGCGCTCATCGAGCGCGAAGCACCGGACGCGATCGTCCCCGAGATCGAACAGATCGCGACCGCCGAGCTCGTTCGCCTCGAAGAGGAAGGCTGGACGGTGATCCCCCGCGCGGAGGCGACCCGCGCGACGATGGATCGGGAGCGGATCCGGCGGATCGCGGCGGAGCGAGCGAATGTGACGACCAGCGCGTTCCGCTTCGCGGAGACCCTCGCCGAGGCGCGCCGGGCGGCGCACGATGTCGGGTTCCCGTGCATCTTCAAGGCGATGATGTCGAGCTCGGGCCACGGCATGACCGTGGTACGATCGGATGCGGAGGTCGAGGCGGCGTACCGGGAGGCGAGCGTCCACGGCCGCGTGGCGAATCCCCGCATC
>JAJZMW010000051.1 GCA_021848165.1 Thermoplasmata archaeon | reverse complement strand
CGCGACCTTCCCTGCGAGCATGTAGGTGACCGTCTCGATCCCGCGGTGGGGATGCCAGGGGAACCCGGCGAGGTAGTCGGCCGGGTTCGATGAGCCGAAGTTGTCGAGGAGGAGGTACGGGTCGAAGAGCGGGACCTGCCCGTTGCCGAACATGCGGCGCAGGCGGACCCCCGCGCCCTCCATCGTCTCCACGCCGGGGAACCGGTGCGTGATCGCGCGCGTCGTCTCGCCCATCGCTCCTCCCGGCCCAGTACCTCGGCGCGCCCCCGTATAAGGTTGCGCGAACGCGCGCGTCCCCCCTCCCGCCGTGCCGCGCCGGTGCGGGTTCCCCTATCGAATTCGATATCGATGCCTACATATGGCCCCGTTCCGTCCCCGGTCCGATGGCCCCTCCTCCGAGGTTCGGGCGCGGCGGCCGCGGCGGTCTCGTCGGCCTGTACGCGCTGCACCTGATGAGCGAGGGACCGATCTACGGCTGGCAGGTCGCCGAGCGGATCCGGGCCGCCACGCACGGAGGTTGGCGTCCCGGCGCCGGGGCGATCTACCCGATCCTGAAGAGCCTGGTCGAGCACGGGCTGGCCCGCGTCGATCGTCGGAACGGCCGCAAGACCTACACGATCGCACCGCCCGGCCGCGCCCGGCTGCGCGAGATGCGCCGCTGGATCGGGTCCGGCGCCGGCCGGTGGGTCAACCTGCGCCACCTCGTCCTCGAGATGATCCCCGCGCCGGAGCGCGAAGCCTGGGTCCGGCTGCAATGGCAGGGCCAGCTCGACGGGTTCCTCACGCTCGTGCGGGACGAGGGAGCGTTCCCGGCCCCGGAGGCCCGACGGCGTCTCGCCGGGCACGGGGCCCGGTCCGCCCGCCAGCTCGCCCGGAAGCTCGATCGTCTCCGCCGACCGCCGGCCCGGCGCCGGCGGGAACGATGAGCGCCCCCGCGGAGGTGGCGATCGACGTCCGCCACCTCACCGAACGGTACGGGAGCTTCACCGCGCTCTCCGACATCTCGTTGACGATCCGTCAGGGGGAGGTGTTCGGCCTCCTCGGCCCCAACGGCGCCGGGAAGACGACCCTGATCAAGGTCCTCACCGCGTTCCTGCCCCCGACCGAGGGGACGGCGACGGTGGGGGGTCTCGACGTCGTCCGCGACGAGCGGCGGGTCAAGGGGCGCGTCGGATGGGTCGCGGCCGAGGTGATCCTCGACGACGAGATGTCGGCGATGGAGAACCTCTGGGTCCAGGCGAAGCTGCAGGCGCTCGGACCCGACTGGCGGGAGCGGGGGACGGCGCTCCTCGAGTACCTGGGGCTCGGCCCGAACGCCGACTGGCGCGTCTCCAAGTTCTCGACCGGGATGCGCAAGAAGCTCGAGATCGCCCTCGCGCTCCTCCACCAGCCGAGCGTGATCTTCATGGACGAGCCGACGATCGGGCTCGACGCCGCCACGCGGCGGATGCTCTGGGAATTGATCCAGCGGGTCCACCGCGAGTACGGGGTGACCGTCCTCCTGACGACGCACTACATCGAGGAGGCGGACGTCCTGTGCGATCGGGTGGCGATCATCGATCGCGGACGCATCATCGCCTCCGGCACACCGGACGAGCTCAAGGGCCGCCTCGAAGCGGATCTCATCGAGATCGAAACGACCGACCGGATCGACCCCGATCCCCTGCGCG
The DNA here is from genome assembly GCA_021848165.1 of Thermoplasmata archaeon. Taxonomy (GTDB): domain Archaea; phylum Thermoplasmatota; class Thermoplasmata; order Lutacidiplasmatales; family UBA184; genus Lutacidiplasma. The sequence goes on along the minus strand of JAJZMW010000051.1, from coordinate 4,463 downwards.
CTCTGCCGGGGGTCCAGGACGTCCGCGCGGACGGGCGCCGTCTCACCCTCAAGGTCGCGCGCGCGGACGAGGTGCTTCCCTCCCTCCTGGGGGCGATCCCGCCGCAGATGCTCCGCCGGATCAACGTCGAGCGACCGAACCTCGAGGCCGTCTTCCTCGAGTTGACCGGACGCCGGTTGGGGACCGAGGAAGGCCCGGTCGACATGCGCCGCTTCTACGGCCAGATCCTGCGGGCCCGCCGATGAGCGCCCTCCACGACGACTGGAGCCAGTTCGCCGGCATCTACTACCGGGAGGTCGTCAAGACGTTCCGCAACCCGTGGGTGATCCTGATCACCCTCGCCCAGCCGTTCATGTGGCTCGCCTTCTTCGGCTCGAGCTTTTCGGGTCTCTCCTGCGCCGAGATCGAGTCGATCTTCCACACGCCGACCTGCAACTACGTCACCTTCCTGCTCCCGGGGGTCCTCGCGACCTCGATGCTGACGATCGGGATGTTCGGCGCGATGAGCGTCATCCAGGACAAGCGGCTCGGCTACCTCAAGCGGGTCCTCATCACGCCGACCCGCAAGTCGACGATCTTCCTCGCGAAGGCCCTCGGCGCAACGACCCGGGGCCTCGTCCAGTTCCCGGTGATGATCGTCGCGGCGTTCTTCTTCGGGGTCTCCTACGCCACGATGAGCCCGCTGTTCTGGGCGGGCTGGATCCTCGCCCTCTTCCTGCTCGGCATCGGCTTCTCCTCGCTCTACCTGATCGTGACGGCGCACAGCACCGACTGGCAGACCCCGGGGGTCCTGTCGAACTTCATCACGATGCCCCTGATGTTCTCGAGCCAAGCGCTCTTCCCGGCCCAGAACTTCCCGTGGTGGATGCAGGGGATCTCCTCCGTCAACCCGGTCACGTACGCCGCGACGTTCGGGCGCAACGCCATCGTCTACGGGACCGGGTCCTGGATCGACCTCGGCTACCTCGCGATCTTCGCGGTCGCGATGCTCCTGATCGGCTTCGGGGTCTACGCGCGCTTCCTCCGGGTGGAGTAGCGGGCCGAACGGAAGGCCCCGGTCCGGGTCGAGCGGAACCCGCTATAGCGGGCCCCGCGGTGCCGCGGCCATGCCGTACGTGGAGTACGACGAGGTCGAGGCGATCTGTCCGGAGTGCGGACGCGCGTTCCGCTCCGAAGAGGCGCTCGCCGTCCACAAAGAGGAGGCCCACGGGGGGCTCGAGGAGACCCGGCCCCCTCCGTCGACCGGCCGGCGCGCCCGCCCGCGCTAGCGCTCGCTCCGCCGAACGAACTCGCGGATCCCGGCGTGGTCCTGATCGTACTCGAGGGAGAAGAACCGGTCGACCGCCGCGGGGATCTCGGCGTCGGGAAGGTCCGGGGCGGTGAACTCGCCGACGACGTTCACTCCGGTGCGCGCGGGGCCGAGCGGGACGTAGTAGAGGAAGAACGAGGAGCCGCGGAACGGTCCCTCCAGGACATCGTACCCGATCCCGAGCGGCGGGAACACGGTCCATCGCATGGAGAACCGCGTCGGCGCTCCGTCGAACTCCTGCTCCCACGAGTACTGGCCCGACCGCTCGTCCAACCGCTTGCGCTCGCTCTTCCGATGCCGGTGGGCGCCCGAGTGCGTGTCCCCCGATCCGACGAACTCCCAGACGGCCTCGAGAGGGGCCTCGAAGACGCTCCCCTCGTCCCGGTAGAAGACCATGGCCCCGATATCCGGCCGCTGCGCATATCCTTGATCGGCTCCGGACCGGCCGCCCGACGGCCCCGGGAGCGAGGGGCCGCTCGGCGTCGCGGGGCCGAACCCCGGGGGGGCGGCCCCACCACCCCGTACGAATCGGCGCGGGAGGCGTCGGACCGTCCGGCCGGGAACCGGCCCCGCAACCCGCCCTCCGCCTTCGGGGGCGTGAAGCGCAGTTGAGATTAACTTAAGAACCGTCCCGCGCGAGTGCCCGCTTCGAGGGGACCTCATGGCGAACCGAACTTCCCACGCTGCACCGACTTGGGCCGAACTCTGGGGCGACCGGGCGCGCGAGACGTTCCGCCTCGAAGAGGAGTCGTAACATGAGCGGCCCGGACAACCTCTCCCTGGTCGTCGACCTGTTGATCCTCCTCACGGTCACGGTCTTCTACACCGGCTTCTTCGTCTGGTTCAACTTCCTTCGCCAGGATCTGGATCGAGCCGAGACGGCGCTCCGCCAGGGCGGCGCGCTGATGGGCCTCTTCGGGCTCGTCTTCGCGGCCCTGTCGCTCTGGGGCGAGATGACGTTCCCGCTGTTCGGGTCGTACAACACGTTCTTCTTCGACCCGCTGGTCATGCTCAGCGTCCTGATGATCGCCTTCGGCGCGGCGGTCTGGTTCCGCCTGCCGACGCATTTCGTCGGGATCCTCGGGGTCGTCGTCGGCTCCGGGACGATCTACTACGGGGCTCGGGCCTACCAGCTCGGCCTCACGCAGGATCCGTTCGAGACGTTCTTGATGTACCTCGCCTTCGGCGGGGTCGCGATCCTCTCGTTCGTGGCGACGCTCTTCATCGACTGGTTCGTCGTCGGACCCCGTACCCCCTCGGTTCAGCCGATCGCCTCCGGACCGAAGCCCGAGTACCCCCGCATGTGGATGGCCTTCCTCGGCCTCTTCATGGCGGTCGTGCTGCTCGCGGGGATCGCCGCGGTGCTCTACGGCTTCTCGATCGCCTGGTCGCACCTGTAGGCGCGGCCACGAGCGAGGGGGGCGGAACCCGTCCCGGGCCCGGCGTCGGCCGACGCCGGTCCTCTCCCGGGGCGGTCCCGCCCCGCGGGCGACGAGCGCTTCCCCCGGCCTCCGAAGGATCAGGGGGTGGCGCGGCGCAGGAGGAGGCCGTAGTGATACGGACCGAACTCCCAGCGACGGGTCTCCGCGAGGCCGACCCGGGCGAGGCGGTCGCGGGCCTCCTCCTCGGTCAGGCGGACCGCGATCGGAGGGCCGCCCGGCGTGTCGCGTTTCTTCCAATCGATGTTCACGAACCGCCCGGCGGGCCGGAGGAGGCGGACGGCCTCTTGGAGGGTGCTGACGGGGATGTCGTGGAGGACGTTCGCGAGGAGGACGACGTCCGCCACGCCGTCGGGAAGGGGGATCCGGTCGAGAGCGCTCTGGACCGCGGTGAGCTGCGGCACTCCTCGGGCGCGGGCGCGTTCCTGGAGGAGGTCGGCGAGCTCGTCGGAGAGGTCGACGGCGTAGACGCGTCCCGCGGCCCCGACGCGGCGGGCGGCCGGGAAGGCAAAGTACCCGGTGCCGGCACCGACGTCGACCACCGTTTCCCCGGGGCGCAGGCCCGCCGCGTCCCAGAGGGCCTCCGGGTCCTGCGAAGCGGTCCGGTCGGGGGACTCGAGCGCCGCGATCGCTTCCGCCCTGGACCAGGCGCGACCGTGCATACCGGCCGGATGGTCGTGGTGCCCGTGGGCGTGCGCGGGGGGGTCCTCGGTCATGTCTCGGCTACGCCACGGAGGGGCTTGAGCGCGCCGGGGGTTCGGCGGCCCGGACGACCGTGACCTGGATGGGGATGCGAGCCCGCTCGAAGATGACGCCGACGGGGCAGGTCCGGAGCGTGATCGAGAGAACCGTCTCGACCTCCTCTTGCGGCGACGGGGTCGCGATCGTCATCGTTCCCTGGACCCCCGTGACGGTCGGGCTCCCGCGGGGCCGATCGGCGGTGAGGTCGACCCGCATCGCCGAGTAGGCGACCCGGCGACGACGCGCAACGAGCGCGAAGATCGTGGAGATGCACCCCGCCAGGGAGAGCACGGCGAGCTCGAGCGCGGAGGTCCCCGCATCCTGTCCGTCCTCGTCGCGCGGGAGGTCGATCACGACCTCGTGGCCGCGCCGATCGTCGAGCCGCGTTTGATAGCCTCCCGTCCACGTGGCGCTCGCCTGCATCGTTCCCCTCGTTTGCCCGCGTTCGGGTCCCGCTTCGCTCGGTCGTCGGCCCCGGTGGACCCCCCCCCGCTACGCGTCGCCGTACGGGTCCGCCGAGCCCCGTCGCCGGGTGACGGCGGGGCGCGGCCTCAGCCCTCCGCGCGAGCGGCTCGGCCGGTGGACGAGAGCTCCCATCACGTCGGCGCGCGTCACGATCCCCACGAGCCGGCCGCGTGGATCGACGACCGGGAGCCGGTTCACCCCGCGGGCGCGCAGGAGCTTCGCGGCCCGCTCGATCGACGCCGTGGCGTCGATCGTCACCGCCGGCCGGCTCATCACCTCGTGCACGCGACCGTTGCGGAGGCGATTGCGGCAGACCGTCAGGATGCTCTGCCCTCGACGCGGGGCGGATTCCAAGAGCAGGTCGAGGAGGCCCCGGGGGAGGTCGACCCCCGCGGCGCGATAGAGCACGGTGACGAGGTCCTTCTCGCTCACCACACCGACCACGCGCTGCTTGGCGTCGACGACCGGAAGGCCCGAGACGTGGAACTCGCGCAGGACCCGGGCCGCCT
>JAJZMW010000127.1 GCA_021848165.1 Thermoplasmata archaeon | reverse complement strand
CCAGACGGTCCCCTCCCCGGCGAGCCCGCTCTGGCGGAAACCGGCGTGGTACCCCTGCGGGCTCTCGGGCCCGGCGCGGTTGATGTACGTCTCCCCGTAGCGGATCGACCGGACGGCCCGCTCGGCGAGCGCGAGGTCCCGCGTGAAGAGGTAGCTCGAGAGCCCGTAGCGGCTCTCGTTGACGAGGCGGACGGCGTCGTCGAAGTCGGTGTACGTCAGCACCGGCAGCACCGGGCCGAAGATCTCCTCCTCGGCGATCGACGCGTGGGGCTGCACGCCGTCGAGGACCGTCGGCGCGTAGAAGGCGCCGCGCGCGAACGTCGCCCCGGTCGGCGCGCTCCCGCCCGTCGTCACCTTCGCCCCGTCGGCCACGGCGCGCGTGACCTCCTCCGCCACCGCGTCCCGGGCCGGGCGCGCGTACATCGGACCGATGTCGACGTTCCCTGCGAGACCGGGGCCGACCCGCAGCTCCCGCGTCAGGGCGGTGACCCGGCGCACGAACTCTTCGGCGATCGGCGCCGCGACGATCGCCCGCTCGGCCGCGATGCACGCTTGCCCGGCGTTCCAGAACCGCGCCCAGACGGTGTCGTGGGCGGCCCGGGCGAGGTCGGCGTCCGGCGCGACGATCACCGGGGCCTTCCCGCCCAGCTCGAGGAGGCACTTGACGACGTTCGGGGCGGCGAGCCTGAGGATCTCGATCCCGCTCGCGGTCGAGCCGGTCAGGGTCACCGTCGAGCAGTGACGGTGGCCGATGAGGGCGGGGCCGACGACCGGGCCCGAGCCGGCGACGACGTTGAGGACCCCCGGGGGAAGGCCGGCCTCGGCGAGGCGCTCGGCGAGCCAGAGGGAGGTGAGCGGGGTGTTGCTCGACGGCTTGAGGACCATCGTGTTCCCGCCGAGGAGGGCCGGCGCGATCTTGCGGGTGACGGTCGCCGCCGGGAAGTTCCACGGGGTGATCGCGACGACGACGCCCCGGGGGAGCCAGACGAGGCGCATCGTCTCCCCGGTCGGCAGGCCGGCGACCTCCTCGCCCGTGAGGGTCCGGGCGAAGGCCGGGTAGAACTCGAGGTTCTCGATCGCCCCCTCGACCTCGCTCCGCGACTCGTGCAGGACCTTGCCCATCTCGCGCGTGATCAGGCGGGCGAGCTCGTCGGAGCGGGCCCGGATCCGCTCGGCGGCGCGGAGGAGGATCTTCGCGCGCGCCGCGGCGCCGATCGCCTCCCAGGCGGGTTGGGCGCGGTACGCCGAGTCGATCGCGGCGCTCGCGTCGTCGGCGCTCGCGCGGGCGACCTCCGCCACGCGCGAACCGTCGGCCGGATCGATCACGTCGAAGGTCGGGCGCCCGTCGCGCGGCACCGCCGCGTTGTCGATCCAGATCCCCGAGGTCGTTGGGCCGCTCATGGGGCGCGTAGGCCCCGGTCGCGTAAACGGTTGCGCCGCGCTACTCGGCGCGCCGAAGCCGCTCGAGCTTCTCGAGGAACTCGGGTCCTTCCCCGGTCTTGAGCGGCTGGCCGTCCTCCCGGCGGAGGGAGAGCCCGGCCCCGTCGCAGGCGGCGTCGACCGATCGGCCGTCCAAGAGCGCGCGGACCGCGACCTGCTCCCGGCGGGTGAGCGACAGGCCCCGCAGCTGGAACTCCTCGAACGCCTCGAAGGCGATCGGACAGACGAGGCGCCCGAGCCGATCGAGCTCGGCGGCGTAGAGCCGGATCTCCTCCTGCGCGTGCGGGTCGAGGCGGAGCGAGAGGAAGTGGAAGAGGTTGTGGAGATCGGTCTTCCAGTACCACTGCGTGTAGAAGGCGACCGGGAGAAGGAGGCGGGCCGTCTCGCGGGCGACGCCCGCCTCGAGCGCGCGGGTGTAAGCGCCGTAGGCGTCGCGCGAGATCCGGTCGAGGTCGGTGCGGAACGCGTCGACGACCTCGGCGGGAAGGGCGTCGCCGCGCCCCTGCCGGTTCCGGGTCGATTGGTGCCGCACCTCCTCGGGCGGGGGGACCTCGTACTCCTCCTCGAGGACCGAGTACCGCGCGCTGACCTCGTTGAGCGACGCGGTGCGGTGGCGCACCCACTGCCGGGCGACGAAGATCGGGAGCCGGACCAGGAACTTGAACTCGACCATCTCGAACGGGGTCGTGTGCCGATGGCGCAGGAGGTAGCGGATGAGCCCCCGGTCGTCCCGGGCCGTCTTCGTCCCCTTGCCGTAGGAGACCCGCGCCGCCTGGACGATCGCGTCGTCGTTGCCCATGTAGTCGATGAGCGCGACGAAGCCGTGCCCCAGGACCGGCTGCCGGATCCCGAGGACGGCGTCCGCCGCCGGGACCCGGGGACGCTCGAGCGCGCTCGTCTCCACCATGGGGAGGAGCGGACCGGGCCCGGTGCGATAAAGGCCTCCTAGGGGGCCCGGAACGGCGTTCGCCTCCGCTCGGGGAGGATCGGCGGCAAGGCCGTGGCGCCCCGCGCGGCGGGAGGAGGCTCTTATCCGACGGAAGGCTCGGCACCCCGACCGGCTCCATGGCCCGCATCTTTCTCGGGGTCTCCTGGCCCTACGCCAACGGCCCGATCCACATCGGGCAGTTCGCCTCCACCTACCTGCCGGCCGACATCTTCGCGCGCTACCATCGGCTGCGGGGGGACGAGGTCCTGATGGTCTCCGGCTCGGACATGCACGGCACGCCGATCCTCGTGAAGGCGGAGGCCGAGGGGACGACCCCCGAGGCGATCGCGCTGAAGTACCACGAGGTCCATCGGCGCACGTTCGAGCGGGCCGGCATCTCCTTCGACCTGTACACCCACACGCACACCCTCAACCACGCGCAGTGCGTCCGCGAGATCTTCCTCGCGCTGCTCGAGAACGGCTACGTCCGCCGGCGCACCGAGGAGGGGCCGTACTGTCCGAACCACCGCCGGTTCCTCCCCGACCGCTACGCCCTCGGAACGTGCCCGCATTGCGGGTTCGAGAGCGCTCGGGGGGACGAGTGCGATCGGTGCGGGCGGCCGATCGACGTTCGGCAGCTCGGGTCCCCCCGCTGCGCCCTCTGCGGCTCTCCCGCGGAGTTCCGCCCCTCCGAACATTTCTATCTCGAGCTCGACAAGCTCGAAGGGGCGCTGGCGGAGTTCGTCGCCGCGCGGGGCCACTGGCGGGCCGGGACGCGTCGGGTCGCCGAGAACTTCCTCGCGGAGGGGCTGCATCCGACGGCGATCACCCGCGACCTCGAATGGGGGGTCCCGATCCCGCTGGACGGCTACGACCGCAAGCGGTTCTACGTCTGGTTCGAAGCGGTGGTCGGGTACCTCTCGGCGACGCGGGAGTGGGCGATCCGCGCGGGGAACGCGGAGGCGTGGCACCGGTTCTGGGACGCGCGCGAAGCGGTCCGGCAGTACTACTTCATCGGGAAGGACAACCGCTTCCACCACACGATCGTCTGGCCCGCGATGCTGCTCGGCGCCGGGGGGTGGCAGGTGCCGTACGATGTCCCGGCGAACGAATGGATGAACCTCGGCGGCCACAAACTGTCGAAGTCGCGGTCGAAGTCGCTCGACATCTTCCTCCCGTCGATGCTCGACCGCGCGCCGGCCGACGTGATCCGGTTCTACGCCGCGCTGCTCGCCCCGCAGAACCACGACACCGACTTCGACCCCGAGGAGTTCGACCGGCTCCGCGACGAGATCCTCGCGAACCAGCTCGGGAATCTCGTCCAGCGGACGCTCGTCCTCGTCCGGGACCGGCACGGGAACGTGGTCCCCGATCCGGGACCGTCGTGGGACCCGAACCTCGCCGACGGCCCCGGCCCGCACCTGCGCGGCGCGCACGAACGGATCGGGGCGGAGTTCGAGGCGGTCCGGCTCAAGGAGGCGCTCGACCTCGCCCTCGAAGAGGTCCGCGCCGCGAACCGCGCGTTCCACGAGGCGGCGCCGTGGACCCTCTCGGGGGACGCGCAGCGCCGCGTCCTCTACGAGACGATCTGGCGCCTGAAGGCGATCGCCACCTGGCTCGCCCCCGTCCTCCCGACGACCGCCGAGCGGATCTTCCGGATGCTCGGCGCGCCCTCCGCGCCGACCGCCTGGGACGGCGCTCTGGTCCCGGTCCCCCCCGGACAGAGCCTCGGAGAGGTCGCCCCGCTCTTTCCGAAGCTGGCGGAGGAGACCCCCGCCGGGCCCGGCCCCTCGGGAGAAGGAGCCCCGATCCTCGGGATCCGGGCGGGGGTGATCCGCGCCGCCGAGCCCCACCCGGAGGCGGACCGGCTATTGGTGCTGCGGGTCGACCTGGGCGAGGCGGAACCGCGGACGATCGTCGCCGGCATCCGCGACGCCTACGCGGTCGACGAGCTTGTCGGCCGGTCGATCGTCGTCCTCGCGAATCTCGCCCCCCGAACGATCCGACGGCGAACGAGCCAGGGGATGTTGCTCGCGACCGAGCGCGACGGGAAGGCCGTTCTCTTGACCCCGCCGCCGGGGGTCGAGCCCGGGACCGCGATCCCCGGGATCCCCGATCGCCCACCGGAGATCACGATCGACGCCCTCGCCCGGACACCGCTGGTCGTCGGCCGCGTGGTCGCCGCCGCCGCGGGGTCGGGGGCCGAGGTCTCCCTCGGAGATCGCCGCGTGCGGGTCCCGGAGGCTCCGGGCGAGGGAGAACTGGTCGTCGTGCGCCTCGACGCCCCGGGGGCTTCGACCGGGACCGTGCTGGGGTTCGGAGCCCGCGGCGGCATCCGCCCGTCGCAGGAGGTCCCCGAGGGGGCGGGCGTCCGATGAACGCCGCCGATCGGTTCGACCTTCACGTCCACTCGCGCTCCTCTCCCGACTCCTCCGCGTCGCTCGACGCCGTGGTGGCGGCGGTCGTGGAATCGGGCCTGCGCGGGTTCGCGCTGACCGACCACAACACCGTCGCCGGGCACCGGGCTCTCGCGGAGCTGCAACGTCGCTACCCGAGCTACCTGTTCGTGCCCGGGGTCGAGGTCTCGACGCACGAGGGCCACCTCCTCGCGCTCGGGGTCGGCGAGGCGCCCCCCGCGCGGCGACCGGTCCTCGAGACGATCGAGTGGGTCCGCGCCCACGGGGGAGAGCCGATCCTCGCCCATCCGCTCCGACGGACCCACGGCGTCGGGGAGTCGGTGGCCCGCTCCGCGCCCGGGGCGGCGCTCGAAGTACGCAACGGCCACAACGGCGAGATCGCGAACGCGCGGGCCGAGCTCATCGCCGCGCAGCGGGGGCTCGGAGGGACCGGCGGCAGCGACGCCCACGCCGCGCGGGAGGTCGGCCGCGCCGTGACGGAGACCTCCGTGTCGGTCGCGACGGTCGACGATCTCCTGGAGGAGATCCGACGCGGTCGCACGAGAGGCGAGGGGCGCTCGCTCGGTCCGTGGGGCCAAGCGCGCGCGAGCCTTCGCTCGGCCGGGCTGCGCATCGGTCGTGGATTCCGTTCCGTGTAGTTCCGACGAGGCCGCCCCCCGGAGGGGGCCGGGTCATGAGGTACCGCGGCCGGCTCGGCATCCTTTAAGGCCGGGGCCGGTGCCCCCGGCCGCGCCGAGGTGGCAGAGTGGTGAATGCGACGGACTGCAGATCCGTTTCCTGGGGGTTCGAATCCCTCCCTCGGCTCTCGCATCGGTGACATGGCCGTTGGAGTATCTTCGCGGGGAGAACGGAACCCGTAGGAGCCGAGCGCGAGCCTCCGTCCCGGGGTTCCCGTGTCCAAGACCCGATCCGGAGCAACGCGGAACTACGGGGCGTCCCCCACTCGAAGGTGCGGATTCCACGCGACCTCCCACAGGTGCCCGTCGGGATCCTGGAAGTATCCCGCATAGCCTCCCCAGAACGTGGGCCCTGCCGGCTTCGCGTTGCGGGCCCCGGCCGAGAGCGCTTGCGCCATGACCGCGTCCACCTCCTCCGCGCTGTTGACGTTGTGACCGATGGTGAACTCGGTCGGACTCATCGGGCCCGCGGCAACTTGCGCATCCCCGGCGATGTTCCTCCGCGAATAGAGGGCGAGCGTGAGGTCCCCGCTCAACGGAAAGAAGGCGACCGCCCCGTGTTCGAATTCGGTGCCGACAACGCCCTCCGTCGGGAAGCCGAGCCCGTCGCGGTAGAACCGTAGCGCCCGTTCGAGATCGTCCACGCCCAGGGAGAGGACGTTGATCCGTCGCTGCACGGCGGTCGACCCGCGCCG
>JAJZMW010000138.1 GCA_021848165.1 Thermoplasmata archaeon | reverse complement strand
GCGCAGGATCCGCTCGCTCTCGCGGACGGTGAAGTAGCCGGGCTCGCAGAAGACGTCGCAGAACTTCGCCAGCCGCGCGCGGGCGACCGCGGGCAACGTCCGCTCCACGATCTCGCGGACGTAGCCAGAGCGGCCCCCGCGCGCGTCGGGCGGGACCGCGTGCGCCCCGAGGTAGGTCGGCACGAGATCGAACGCGTGCCGGCGGGCGATCGATCGGAGGCGGCGGAGGAGACGCAGCTCCCCGGCGTGGGAGAGCGCATACCCCGATTTCACCTCGATCGTAGTCGCGCCGCTCCGTTCGAGCCGGGCTAGGCGCGCCACGGTCTCCCGCTCGAGGCGGCGGTCGCTCGCCGAGCGGGTCGCGCGCACGGTGGCGAGGATCCCGCCGCCCCGGCGGGCGACCTCAGCGTAGGAGAGCCCCTCCGCCTTCCACGGCAGCTCGAACGAGCGCTCCCCGGCGAAGAGGGCGTGGCTGTGCGCGTCGACGAGGCCGGGGATCACGACGCCCCCCTCGGCGTCGACGCGCTCCCCCCCGCGAACGAGCCGGACCGCCGTGGGGGCCGCCGACGCGCTCCCGATCCACGCGATCCGCCCGTCGCGGACGGCGAGCGCCGCCTGCCGGCGCACGCCGAGGTCGCGCTGGCGTCGCCCCGCCCGCGGGATCGGCCCCCGATCGAGCGTCGCGAGCTCGCCGATGCGGGTCAGAAGGAGATCGGCCCGGATCATGGCTGCCGGACGAGGTGGCTCATCAGATCGCGCGCCGCGATCGACGCCGGAAAGACGGCCTTCGCCTCCGCTTCGAGCGGTCCGATCTCCTTGTACCGGGAGGAGAAGTGCGTCAGGATCAGGGTGCCGACCTCCGCGTCGCGCGCGATCGTGGCGGCCTGCCGGGCCGACGAGTGTCCCCACTCGTTCGCGTCGCCCTCGAGCTCGGAGAGGGTCGTGGCTTCGTGGACGAGGACGGTCGCGCCGCGGGCGAGGGCCCGGACCTCCTCCGTCGGGGCGGTGTCGCCGGTGTAGACGACCGAGCGTCCCGGGCGCGGGGGGCCCTGCACCTCCTCCGGGCGGATCTCCCGGTCGCCGACGCGCACCGTCTCGCCGGCCTCGAGTCGGGCGAAGTCCCGCCCCCGGAGACCGAGGGCGCGGGCCCGCTCCCCGTCGAACCGGCCCCGTTTCGCGTCCTCCTCGAGGCGGTAGGCGAGCGACGGAACCGGGTGGCGGGTCCGGGCGGTCCGGACGCAGTATCCCTCGAACTGGAGCCGCTCGTTCGGCCCCAGCGCGTGGATGGCGATGGGGTAGCGCTGCGTGTAGTAGCCCATCTTCAGCGCCCGCCCGGCCATCTCCTCCGCGTCCTCGGGGCCGTAGATGTCCAGGGGCTCGGTCCGGTTGTTCAGGCTCATGCTCTGGACGAGGCCCGGCAGCCCGAGGAAGTGGTCGCCGTGGAAGTGGGTGATGAAGATCCGCCGCAGGCGCATGAACGACATCGGCGACAGGAAGAACTGCCGCTGGGTCCCTTCCCCGCAGTCGAAGAGGACGCTTTCCCCGTCGACGTCGAGCGCGACGGCGCTCGTCGAGCGCTCCTTGGTCGGCCAGGACCCGGCGGTGCCGAGGAAGACGATCTGCATCCTGGTCCGGCACCTCCTCTCGCGTAAAAGGGGATTCGACGCCCGGGCGGGTCGGCGGGGGGGGAAAAAGGGCAAGTAGAGCGGCCTGCCTCGCGCCGGCGTGGTCGACTGGGATCGCGTGGAGCAGCTCAAGGAGAAAGGGCGGAGCTGGGAGGAGATCGCCGCGGATCCGAAGGTCGCCTTCAAGCCCGATCAATCGGTCACGCAGGCCGGTCCCGCGCTCCGCCGCCTCTACTACCGCCGAAAGTCCCGGGAGGAGCGGGTCGCGCAGCCCGCGCCGACGAGCCGCCGGATCGACCCGTCGGCCGAGAGGAAGTGGACCCTCGCCCGGGTCGGCTTCTTGCTCGTGCCGATCGCGGCGATCTGGTTCGCCTTCGCCTACGTCGCCCCCTCGCCGGTCGGCCTGATCCTCTCCGCGATCCCGTACATCGCGCTCATCCTCGCCGGCGCGGTCTTCATCCTCGCCTTCGGCCTCCTGCGGACGACCAAGCGGTGGACGAAGGTCTTCCGCTCGACCCTCATCCTCGGGCTCGTTCTCGGCGTGGCGCTGACGGGGCTGATCTCGCTGACCGCGATCCTCTCCGGGTGCCCGTTCCTCCCGAGCGCCTCCTCGCTCACGAGCCAACCCGGGCCGGGATGGGCGGCGACCCCGTCGTACGTGGCGCCGTGGCACGAGAACGGGCTGCCCGCGGTCTACTTCTACGGGGCGACCTGGTGTCCCTACTGCTCCGCGAGCAGTTGGGCGATCTGGAAGGCGCTCACGGAGTTCCAATCGGGCTTCTCCGGGGCGACCAACGGGATCCCCGGCACGGTCTTCGCCTACTCGAGCGCCGACCCCGCCGGCCCGTACACCCCCGAGGTCGTGCTCGCCGGTCTCCAGGTGAACTCGCCCGCCCTTTCCTTCGTCGTCTCCGAGGACACCTCGGGCGTCCAAGGGAACTTCCCCGGCACGGCGAACTGCGTCCAGCAGGCGTACGTCTCCGCCTATTCGGGGAGCGCGATCCCGTTCATGGCGATCAACGGCCAGTTTGTCCATGGGGGGTCGACGCTCCTCTCCCCCTCTTCGTTCGCGAGCTGGGCGAACGGCCAGAACGGCGGCACCGGGACGGTCTCGACCGCGGTGCTGCAGGAGTCGGGAGGGGCCCCGTGGGATACCGTGCAGCCGCAGGCGGCCTGGATCTGCGCCTACGTCCTCAAGAGCAACGGATTCTCGAGCGTCGCCTCGTTCCTCGCCGCGAACCCGTCCCTCAACAACCCGAGCCACTACCAGTGGACCGCGGGGATGACGACCATCGTGAACACCGATCTCGGGCAGATCTAGGGGACGGCGCCGATGCGGACCCGATCCCTACGGAACCTCCTCTACCTCGCCGCCGGCATCGGGGTCATCCTCTCGCTGTTCGCCGCCTTCGAGGTGATCGACGCCGCCCTCACGTCGCTCTGCTCGTTCAGCGGGTTCGTCTCCTGCGCCGCCGTCGCGAACAGCGGGCGGACGACGACCCTCGGCGTCCCCGACTGGGCGTGGGGGATCGCCGGGTTCGTCGCGATCCTGATCGTCGCGTCGCTCGCGGAGCGCCATCCGTCCGACCGACGCTACCCGATCGGCCTCGTCGTGCTGACGGGGGCGGGGACGGCCCTCTCGTTCTACTTCGCCTACGTCGAGCTCGCGCTGATCGGCGCCGTGTGCCTCGTCTGCTTCTCCTCCTACGTGATGGGATGGCTCTGCTTCGGCGGGTCGATCGCCCTCGCCCAACGCGGGCCGGACGGCGTCGAGGACGACGACCCCGCCTGACCGTCAGCCGGGCGCCGGTTTCGCTTATATACCCGACCCAACTCGGCCGCGAGGGTTCACCCCCTCGAGGTCGGTCGAAATGGACACCTACGCCACGCTCGCCGCCGGGATCGCGATCGCGGGAGGCCTGATCGGAACGGGCATGGCCCAGTCCGGGATCGGGGCGGCCGGTATGGGGATCATCGCCGAGAAGCCGGAGAAGTTCGGGCAGGTGCTCTTCTTCTTCGTCATTCCCGAGACGCTGTGGATCATCGGATTCGTGCTGGGGATCATCCTCCTGCTCGGCGTCCTGTAAGCGCCGACGGACGGGGCCGATGAGCCTGGACCGTCTCGTCGAGGAGATCCGCGCGCGCGGGCAGGCCGAGCTCGCGGCGATCGCCGCGTCGACGAAGACCGAGACCGATCGGATCGCCGCGGAGTCGGCGCGGCGGATCGCCGAGATCGGATCGGAGGCCGAGCGCGTCGCGACGCAGGAGGCGACCCGCGAGCGCGCCCTGCGGATCGCCGCGGCGAAGCTCCGGGCCCGCCAGAAGGTCTACGAGGCGCGCGAGACCCGGCTCAAGCAGTCCCTCGCCGAAACGCGGTCCCTCCTCGCGGAGTTCACCCGCTCCCCCCAGTATCCCGCGGTGCTCACGAGGATGCTCCGCACCGCCCAGAGCGAGCTCGGGGCCGGCCTCCGCGTGCGGGGCCGGGCGGAGGACGCGGCGACCCTCGCCCAGATCGCCGGGGCCGCCTTCGAACCGACCCCGGTCCCGATCCTCGGCGGGATCTGGGCGAGCAGCGCCGACGGGCGGCGCGACCTCAACCTCTCGTTCAACGAGCTCCTGCGCCTGCGCGAGGACCGGGTCCGCGAGATCCTCGGGTAGCCGAGCGGGGACGGGAAGCGATGGCGGCGAGCCCCTACGCGAGCTCCCTCGGGCGCCTCAAGGCGGATGGGACCTCGTTCCTCACCGCTGAAGCGTATTCGTCGCTCGTCAACGCGATCACCCTGGACGAGTTCACGAAGATCCTCCAGGGGACCCCGTACGGCTTCGAGCTCGAGCGGGCCCGGGCCGCGTACACCGGGATCTCCCTCCTCGAGGCGGCGATCAACCGCACGCTCGTGCGCCGCAACCGCCACGCCTTCGAGGCGACCCCGTTCGCCGGGCGGCTCGTCATCGGCGCCTACCTCAAGCGCTGGGATGTGGAGAACATCGCGGCGATCCTCTCGGCGAAGACGCAGCGGCGGGCGCTGACCGTCGGCGAGACCGAGCTCGTCTCGAGCCGGGACCTGCCCGCGGGGCTCTTCGCGGGGGCGATGACGCTGGACGACTTCCGGGCCCTCCTCCAGCAGCCGACGGTCGACGCGGTCGCCACCGACCTCGTCCGCTTCGGCTACGGCGGTCCGCTCCTCCCGTTGATGGAGGAGTACCAGCGGACCCACGACATCTTCCCGCTCCTCCACGCGCTCCAGGTCCAGTACTACCAGAGCGTGCTCGAGGCGACGCGCTTCTTTCAGGGCGACGAGTGGGCGGTCCGCGACCTCCTGCGCAGCGAGATCGATCTCCGCAACGTCCTCCTGCTGCTCAAGGGGAAGGACGGGGCCCTCCCGATCGAGGAGGTCCGCGGGCGCTGGCTCGCCGGCGGCGCGATCGCCGAGGGGGAGGCGACCGACCTCTACGGCGCGCGGGACGTCCCCGACCTGGTCGAGCGGCTCGGGGGGCGGTATCCCGGGCTCGCGCAGGGGAACGCCGCCTACGCCGAGTCGAAGAGCCTCGCGAGCTACGACATCGTCCTCCAGCGGGAGCGAACGAAGGAGGAGCTCCACCGCCTCGGGAGCTACCCGATGAGCCTCGGCGGCGTCTTCACCTACCTGCTCCTCAGCGAGGTCGAGCGGGGCGACCTGCGCCGCATCGCCTTCGGGATCCTGTACGGGATCCCCCCCGAGCGACGCCGCGCCCTCCTCGTCAGCCCGCGGGCGTAGGGCCCGCGTCCGGCCCGCCTACTCCGATTCGGGGGAGCGGAAGATCGGTCCGCCCGCGGGGCTCTGTCCCGTGGGCCCGGCCGGGGCGAGCGTGTACTTCCGCTCCCCGCCGAACGGCCGGAACGGCTTGCCGTTGCCCGAGTAGAACTTCGAGAAGTACTCGACGAAGAGCAACCGCGCCCCTTGGATGCCGGGTTCGAAGACGCCGAGGATGACGTTGAACGCCTGGCCGAGGACGATGATCAGCGCTCCGACGACGATCCCGAGGGCGGCCAGCTCGGGCGGGAAGTGGTGCGGGAGGTGCGTCCCGATGAGGTTGATCACCTCCGCCAGGATGACGCTCGCGAGGAGGATCCCCACGAGACGCGTGTAGGAGAGGATGTGGCTCACGATCTCGATGAGCCCCATGATGCCGAACGCCCCCTCGCCCGCGAGGAGGATCGCGAAGCCGGCGAGGACGAGACCGAGGTACGGGAAGAAGAGCGGGCCCGAGAAGCCGTGCTCGTGGATCACGTTGAGGCCGAAGAGCGCGATCCCCCAGGTGAAGACGATGCCGCCGACCTTCCCGAGCGCGCCGCGCGGGTGGTGGTGGAAGTACTCCTTGAGGGCGCCGAGAGCGAAGCCGAACGTCACCATCGCGACGCCGATGAACCCGGCGACGAGGAGGAGGAGGGCGACGTCCGTCTTCGGGCTCACCGCCGCGGTGTAGCCGAAGAGCGTGTTGAGCGCGTGGAAGCCGAAGAACTCATCGAGATACAGGCCGAGCCCGATCGCGATGACGCATCCCGGGATCAGCGCGTAGGCGAGCTGCCGCATCCCCGGGGGACCCATGATC
>JAJZMW010000109.1 GCA_021848165.1 Thermoplasmata archaeon | reverse complement strand
GAACCAGCGGACCTGGCGTCGCCCGCCCTCGGCGATCTGGCGGCGGAGGGTCGGATCGACCCGCCCGTCCCGCAGGAACCGTCGGACCTCCTCCGGGCGATCGAGCGACGGGCGCGACACCGAGGGTGGCAAGACCGGCAGGGCCATCCGGGGATACGCCCAGGTCTCCTCCCGGCGACGGATCGCGACCGCGCGAGAGCCGGGAACCCGGTGGACCCCGACCTCTTCCGCGGCGTGGTGCAGTTCCGCGGCGGTCTCCTCGAGCTCGCGCTCGAGCCGCCGCTCCTGCGCCCGCAACTGGGCGAACCGGTCGACGAGCTCGCCCAGCCGAGCGCGCTCCTCCGACGGCACTCGGCGGAACTCGGGGCACCGCGACTGGAACTCGCAGCGTCGACAATGCCGGCCGGGCGTCGGCTCGTACGCCTCCGCCCGGATCCCATCGTACACGTCCCCGATCCGGGTGTAGAGCGCATCGAGCGAATCGCGGCGGCGGGCCGGCGTGCGCAACGGCGTCAACGATCGAAGATGGTAGAGCGTCAAGCTCTCGACCGGATCCGGATAGTTGTTCTCGACCAACACTTGGTAGAGCGACAATTGATCGGAGGCTTCCGCCTCCTCGCTCGTGATCTCCCGGCTCGTCTTGTAATCGAGAACCTCGAGCCCCCCGCTCGGGGTCCGGTCGAGCCGGTCGAGGTACCCGTGGATCGGGATCCCGTCCCAGGTCGCCTCGAGATGCTCTTCGACGGCGACCGGCGTCGGCGGGCTCTCGACCAGCTGGCGGTAGTATCCGAGGAGGATCTCCGCTCCGACGGCCCGATACCGCTCCTCCTCGTCGCGCGACGTGTACCCCTCGCTCGACCAGGCCCGCCGGTACGACTCCAGAAGGTCCTCTTCCGACACCGCGAGCCTCCGGCTCTCCGCGGGGCCGGGGGGAGGGGGAGTGTAGTGGTCGAGGGTCCGCTGCGACTCCGTCGCGGAGGTGCGACGGGCGACGGGGTGCACGAGGGGGCGCACGAGCTCCTCGAGAACGGTGTGGATCGTGCGCCCGAAGGTGAAGTAGCCTCGGGGAGCCTCGGTGAGCCGATCGATGTAGAGGAACTTCCAGCGGAGCGGGCACTCGAGGTACGCTCGCGCCGAGGAGTAGCTCAAGGTGGGGACGGCCGCCAAGGTCCTCCCCGACCCCGGCGCGGGCCTAAGTGCTTATCGTCCCGCGGCGCGCGGTCGGCCCCCCGGGGGGCCGACCGGCGCTCAGTGCCCGGCCGCGGAGGCGTCCGGATCGATCTCCTCGATCTCTCCCGGTATCGCAACGACCCCGGGGGCGAGGTTGAGACGCGCCTGCGGGTTCGCGAGGTTCTTCGGGAGGCCGAGGAGGTCGAGGAGCTCCTTGTAGTGGTTGCGGATCGTCACCGGGGTGACGTTCGCGACCGCGGCGATCCGGTCCTGGCTCCGGGGCTCTCCCATCAGGTTCGAGGCGATGTAGATGATCGTCGCCAGGATCCCGTTCGGGAGGACGCCGCTGGTGGAGTAGACCTGCTCCACCTGCTCGAGCAGCTGGAGGACCTTCGCGCGGACCTCCTTCGAGAGGTTGAGGTCCTGCGTGAAGCGAACGAGGTAGTCGCGCGGCTCGACGGGCTTGAGCCCGAGCTTGAGCTCGCGGGCGAGCAGCGTGTACGCCCGGCCGACCTCGATCTTCGTCGCCTTCGAGTGCGCGATGATCTCCTTCATCGTCCGGGGCACGTGGCACTGCCGGCAGGCCGCGTAGACGCTCGCGGCGACGAGCGCGACGATCTTCTTGCCGCGCGTGGCCTTGTGCTCGAGAGCGCGGCGATAGATGTACGTCGCCGACTCCTTGACCTCGCGCGAGAGCCCGAGCACCCCGGCGAGCCGATTGAGCTCGCCGAGGGCGACCACGAGGTTGCGCTGATGCGTGCGCGCCGCGCGCAGCCGATGGTTGAGCTTGCGCAGGTGGTAGAACTTCAGCGACGTGTTCCGAGAGAGGCTGTTGCCCTGGAAGTCGCGCGTCGGCACGCCGATCTCGCTGAAGAGGCCCTTGTCGGGCATCAGCGGCGAGATGACGGGGCCCCAGCCCCGCGCTTCCCGACCCGTGTCCTCCTTGCTTCCGCGCTGGCCGCGATCGCTCACGAGGGCGCTCTGGTCCACGACCAGGCCGCAGTCCGCGCAGACGATCTCGCCGCGGATCTCGTCCCGGATGAGATGCACCGAGCCGCAGTTCGGACAGACCTCCGCGACGGGAGGAGAGGTCGCCCCGCCGGTCCCCGGCAGCGCGGGGGCACTCGACGCCGGTCGGTTCGGTGCGCGGGCGGCGTTGGTCGGGCGCGGGCGGCTCGTCGTGCGAGGAGAGGAGGAAGGCTTCATGGTCGGGAGAGAAACTATCGAAGTTGCACTATAAAAGCTTTCATCTCGCGACTGTATCAGTTGTAGTTACAACCCTTACACCGTGGTTCGACCTCGCACGCCCCGAGAGGGCGCCGAGGGGGCCCCAGCGGCGTGGGGGCGTGGCCGTCAGCCCGCCTTCACCGTGAACGAGCAGCCGCGGGTCGCGTGCCGGGTCGGATCGGGCCGGGTGACCCCCCAGCGACCCCCCAAACGGTGCTCGAAGATGCTCCGCAGCACCCGGGGGCAGAGGACCCGACCGATCTCCGTCGAGCCATCGGTGCAGGCGAAGCACTCCGAGATCCGAAGCGTCAGCGGCTTCTCCCGGGTGATCTCGAGCCGAGCGGGCGTGCGGGCCCCGTAGTACCGCTGGAGGGCCGTCGCAAGCTCCGCGGGGGTCGACCCGTCGATCTCGTCGGCGATCTGCTGGCCGAGCTGTTCCGCGATCCCCTCGACGAAGGTCGGGACGCTCAGGCGTAGCTCTCGCGTCCCGGTCGCCTGCATCCCGAGCGAGGCGATCTCCCGCATCCGTCGGAACGACTCGCGCTCCCGCCCGCGTACGACGGGGAGGACGGTCATGTTCGGCGCCTCGATCTCGACCACGCGGTGCTCGCCGCGCAGCGCCGGTCCCCAGAGGCGCTGGTGATACTCCCGGCTTCCGTCGATCACCGCCGGGGCCGTCGACCAGACCGCGACCTCGGCGTCGGTGGACCCGCGCTGCGGGTCCCCTTCCCCCGAGACGAAGACGAGCGCCCCGGTCCGGTCGAAGACGATCGACCGCTGCGTGAGCGGGGTCGAGGTGTGCCGGAGCTCGGCGAACCCGAGGAAATGCTTCGCCTCCGCGAGGTGCGGGCGGTGGATGTCGGTCAGGACCCGGATCCGGACCCCCCGCTCGCTCGCCTCCCGCAACGCCCGATCGACCCCTCCGTCGAGGAACGAGGCGAGCGTCGGACCCCCGAACGTCAAGAGGATCTGGCGCTCGGCGACCCCGATCCGCTTCCCGAGGAAGCGATGGATCGCCGACCGGCCCTCGAGGGCGGAGAACTTCCGGCCGTCGTTCGGATCGAGGAGGTCGCGCGTCTCCTGCCAGCTCTGCACGATCGCGTCGCGGTCCCGTTCGAGCCGTTTCAAGCGTTCGGCGGCCTCCCGGATCCATCGGTCGACCAGCGCCTCGGGCGGAAGGGCCGCGAACCGCTTCGGACGGCCCCCGGTCTCCGTCAGGAGCCCTTGGGCGATCAGTTGCTGGACGAACCGGTAGGCCTCCACGCGGTGCATCGTCGTGACGCGGGCGAGCTCGCTGGCCGTCTGCGGTCCGCCGTGCGAGGCGGCGAGGTAGATCCGGATCCCCTTTTCGGGCACCCCGTGGCCGCTCAACAGGCCCCGCAGGTCCCCCGCGGTCCGCGCCATCCCCACGACGAACCCCGGGGCGATTATAGGGGGCTCGATGCCCGGGGTCCGTCCGAAGAGGCTAAGGCGGCCTCAGAGCGCGGCCTGGAAGTCGTCGGTCGTGAGCGAATACGGCGTCTCGGGGCCGGACCGCTCCCGGAGCACCTCGCGCGTGAGCAGCCAGTAGACGGTGGCGAGGGCGACCCGACCCTTGTTGTTCGCCGGGATCACGAGGTCGACGTTCCGAGTCTCGTTGTTGACATCGCACAGGCCGACCACGGGGATCCCGATGGAGACGGCCTCGCTGAGCGCCTGCTGGTCGGTCGCCGGGTCGGTCACGAACAGGACCTTGGGCTCGAAGTACTCGGCGAGGTTCGGGTTGGTGAGGCACCCCGGCACGAACCGCTCGGCGAACGAGACGGCCCCGACCGTCTGGGCGAAGATGCGGACCGGTTTCTGGCCATATTGCCGCTGGGAGACGACGAGGATCTTCTCGGAAGGAAGTCGCGCGAGGAACTTGGCGGCGTGCCGGATCCGCCGGTCGGTCTCGCGGATGTCGAGGACGTGGAGGCCATCGAAACGGACCTTGTGGATGAAGCGGCGCATGCTCGCCGACTTCTGCTGCGTGCCGATGTGGACCCCCGAGGTCAGGTAGGTCTCCTCCGGGATCAGGAGCTCTCCCGGAGCCGTGTCCTGCCCGTCGAGCGCCGAGATGCGCTCTTCCGCCATCGTCTCCTCCTCCGCCATGTCGACCCGCCTAGGCTCCGTGCGCGCGGGCGAGACGTAGGAGTTCATTTAGCTTTGCCACCCGCTCCCCGCCGAGAACCCCCGTTTTGATGCCCCGGGCCCCGATCCCCAGGGCGACGTGGGCGAGCCAGGCATCGGGGGTCTCCCCCGAGCGGTGGGAGGCGATGAGCGCCGCCCCCTTCCCGCGGGCGTAGTCGCAGGTCGCGAACGTCCCCGAGAGGCTGCCGACCTGGTTCACCTTCACGAGAACGGCGTTGGTCGCCGCTCGCTCGAGCCCCCGCCGGACCCGGGGCTCCTGGGTGACGTAGAGGTCGTCGCCGACGACCAGCGTCGACGCGCCGACGGTCCGGGTCAGCTCCTCGAACTCCCCGAACGCCTCCTGGTCGAACGGGTCCTCCACGTACCGGATCCCGTGGCGATCGACCATCTCCGCCACGAAGGAGAGCTGGCCGGCGGCGTCGACGGTGCGATCCCGGTAGTGGTAGCGGCCCTTCTCAAAGAACTCGCTCGCCGCGAGGTCGAGACCGGGATGGACCTCGATCCCGAGCTCGTCGCGCGTGGCGGCGCACGCCGACTCGAGCAACTCGAGCGCCTCGACGTTCGAGATCGAGGCGACCCATCCCCCTTCGTCCCCGCGCCCGAGGGCGATCGTGGGGTACCGCCGGTGCAAGGAGGCACCGATGTGGCGGTGCACGGAGATCGCGGCGCGGATCGACTCGTCGATCGTGCGCCCCTCGGCGAACGCCAAGAACTCTTGGATGTCGGGACCGTTGATCGCGTGCTTCCCGCCGTTGAGGCAGTTCCCGACGACCGCCGGGAACCGCACGTCGCTCGCCGCCCCTCGGCGCAGGACCTCCCAGAGCGGGCGACCGAGCTCGTTCGCCCGCGCGATCGCCGTGGCGATCGACACCGCGGTCGCGGTGTTGCCGCCGACGCGGGAGAGCTGCGGCGTGCCGTCGACCTCCGCCACCGCCCGGTCCACGGCGGTCGGCTCGTCCGCGGAGAGCCCCACGAGGCGGGGGGCGACGTCGGCGGAGAACCGGGCGATCGCCTCGGGGACCCCCCCGCTCGGGAACGCGACGACCTCGTGGACGCCGGTGCTCGCCCCGCTGGGGGCGCCGGCCCGCCCGCGGGCCCCGCTCGTCAGGACGACCGTCGCCTCGACCGTGAGGTGGCCGCGACTGTCGAGGATCCCTGCCAGCTCCGCGGAACGGACCGTGCTCATGGCCCCTCCACGAACTCGACCAGGACCCCCCCGAACGCCGAGGGGTGGGCGAAGCCGACGCGGCGCCCGCGGGCCCCGGGCCGGGAGCGCTCGTCGACGGTCCGCGCTCCCTGGGCGCGGAGCCGCTCGAGCTCGTGGTCCACGCTCGGAACCCGGAACGCGACGTGATGGAACCCCTCCCCGCGCGCGGCGAGGAACTTCGCCACCGGAGAGGTCGGATCCGTCGGGGTGAGGAGCTCGACCTCCGCCTCCCCGACGCGAACGAACCGCACGCGGACCTTCTGCGTCGGGACCTCCTCGACGGACGCCGCGTCGTCCCCGCCGAGGCGGCTCCACGGTCCCCCGGCGTTCGTCAGGCTCTGGACCGCGATCCCCAGATGATCGATCTGCATGGCTTCCGCTCCGCTCAGAACGCCCGGGAGGCGAGCTGTTCGCCGAAGATCCGGCGCCAGACGTCGGCGACCTCCCCGAGGGT